>JAZONU010000170.1:0-2527 GCA_045654605.1 Candidatus Caccoplasma sp.
CAGAATATGCGATATAGCAAATCAATTGGCTCGTCACTACCAACTCCTAAGAATATGTTTTCAACTGGTACTCCTTTTAAAGCTGAGATTTTCTCTTTTACTTGCAATTGCAATGGGTCGGGGTAACGATTGTAAGGTGTATCGTAAGGATTCTCGTTTGCATCGATAAATATTGATGCTTCGCCCTTAAACTCGTTACGTGCCGATGAATATGGTTTTAAACTATATATGTTTTTGCGTACTATCTCTTTTAAGTCTTTCATATAACTTAATCTTTTAGTCGTATAGAAACTGCGTTTTTATGTGCATCAAGACTCTCGTTTTGAGCCATTATCTCAATTGTTGCTCCAAGTTTATGCAATCCCTCACGGGTTATCTCTTGATAGGTTATTTTACGGTTGAAACTATCCAAGTTTACTCCGTTATAACCTTTTGCATATCCACTTGTTGGCAATGTGTGATTTGTTCCCGACGCATAATCTCCTGCACTCTCAGGGGTAAATGGACCAAGAAATATTGATCCTGCATTTTTTATCTTATCTCCTACCTCTATATAATCTTTTGTTGAGATTATTAGGTGTTCAGGTGCATATTCGTTAGTGAAATCTATTGCATCGTTCATATTATCAAATACAAACACCGAACTGTTTTGTAACGATTTCTCAACTAAATCTTTACGAGGCAATAACTCTTTTTGCTCATCAATTGCCAATATAACTTTTTCAGCAAGGGTTTTGTCGGTTGTTACCAATATTGATTGGCTATCTGCTCCATGCTCAGCTTGTGATAAAAAGTCAGATGCAACATATTGTGGATTGGCTGTTTCATCGGCAAGTATTTCAACTTCTGATGGACCGGCAGGCATATCTATTCCTACTCCCGAAAGACTTACCAACTGTTTTGCCGCTGTTACATATTGGTTACCGGGACCAAAGATTTTATAAACATTGGGCACGGTTTCTGTTCCGTATGCCATTGCTCCAATTGCTTGCACTCCTCCCAATTTGTAGAAGTCAGTTACTCCTGCTACTTTTGCGGCAAACAATGTTGCCGGATGCACTTTACCCTCTTTATTGCAAGGAGAACACATTACAATATTTTCGCAACCTGCAATTTTTGCAGGCAATGCCAACATCAATACTGTTGAGAATAGTGGTGCTGTACCTCCTGGAACATATAGTCCTACTCGATCAATAGCAACACTCTTTTGCCAACATGTTACCCCTGGTGTAGTTTCAACCTTAACTCCCTCAAATTTTTGAGCCGAGTGAAACAGGGTTATATTCTCTTTTGCTTTAAGTATTGCCTCTTTTAGTTCAGGCGACACACTATTTTCTGCCTCCTCAAATTCTTGCTCACTAACGGCGAGATTTTCAAGCTCAACTCCTTGAAATTTTGCTACATACTTACGTACTGCAGCATCGCCTTGCAATTTTATTTCAGATAGTATCTCCCCTACCATTCCATGCAAACTAACTGTATCCAACTCAGGACGTTTGGTTAGCTCTTTCCATTGTGAACGCTCGGGGTTATTTATTATATTCATCTTATAATACCATTTTTTCAATATCAAGAACAAGTATGCCTTCTGCTCCTGCTACTTTAAGTTTGTTGATTATCTCCCAGAATATCTTCTCAGGTAATACTGTGCTTACTGAACTCCATTCAGAGTTTGCAAGTGGTGTTACTGTTGGACTCTTGATTCCTGGCAATACTGACAATACTGCATCTAACGAAGCATTAGGCACGTTCATCAATACATATTTTTTATCTTCTGCTGTTTGAACAGCTTCGATACGGAACAATAGCTCTTCGAGAATCTCTTTTTTCTCTGACGCAAGGTTTTTGTTTGCAATAAGTACTGCATCAGACTCTATTACAATTTCAACCTCTTTCAAACGGTTGCTTACCAATGTACTTCCTGAACTTACAATATCAAAAATTGCATCTGACAAGCCAATTCCTGGAGCAATTTCTACAGAACCTGTAATTACGTGGATATCTGCTATTATTCCTTTCTCATCTAAGAATTTTTTCAATATTACAGGATATGATGTTGCAATTTTTTTTCCATTGAACCACTCCAAGCCTTGATAATCGATATCTTTGGGAATTGCCAAAGATAGACGACATTTACTAAATCCAAGATTTTTTACGATCTCTGCATCTTTTGCTTTCTCAAGAAATTCGTTTAGTCCTACAATTCCTATATCAGCAATTCCTGATGCTACTGATTCTGGAATATCATCGTCGCGAAGAAATAGTGCTTCCATTGGGAAATTGCGAGATGGAACTAATAGTGTTCTTTTTGATGATGAGAATTTTACTCCTGACTCGCGTAATAGATCCATTGTTTCGTCAAATAGACGTCCTTTTGATTGTACTGCAATTCTTAACATAGTTGTATTTATTATTTAATTATTTTCGTTTTAAATAAAATAGGCCTACCTAATGGTAAGCCTATCAGTTTATTAGTATTTAACACACACAATTCTGCCGCTTACCTCATTATGAGTTAAGATGATGG
>JAZONU010000171.1:0-2424 GCA_045654605.1 Candidatus Caccoplasma sp.
TACAAAAAAAAACAGCAGGCCTATAAGCCGGGTTCTGTGCCAACCTAAATTGGTATCTGTCATTTATCTCGTCTTTATGTTGCCATAAAGCTTTAGCGATTTACCCCTCGGCATCGGACGGGCAGCCCTATAACGCCGATATACATAACCTTACAACCCATAAGACGTACCGCAACTATGTCTCCATAGGTGCCCGTGAGCTCTTACCTCACCTTTTCACCCTTACCCTACAAGGGGGCGGTTATTTTCTGTTACGCTACTCTACCCTCACAGATAGCTTCCCGTTAGGAAATATGGTGCCCTATGTTGCCCGGACTTTCCTCCAATATGAAACATATCAGCGACAGATCGTCCTGCTGTAGGTGCAAAATTAGTTATAAAATTTCACATAACGCCTTTTAGTAAGATAGTTTTTAGTAATTAAATTAAAAAGAGGCACATCAAAGTGCCTCTTCTATAATGGTAAAAAACAATTTTAGAAATTATACTGAGCCATAATCTGTACACGATTTGCAATAGACTTTAAATTATCTTGATTTTTTCTTGCACCCCATAGATACTCCACTCCAAATTGCCAATCATTTGCGAGAGTCATAAACATATTTGCAGCCAAATACTGACCTTGTTTATACATTGACGGAGAGTATAATATATCCCCATCATCAAATAATCTTAAATAGCTATAATTAACCGATGCAAATAAGTTATCAGATATATTATATTGCAACCCCATAACACCACCTGCCGTAGGCAAAGGTTTTAATTTACCTCCGTCCTTAGAAATAGACATATCAAGATTGTTTCCTCCCAAATCATTTATATATTTTGAGATTCCTTTACCATATACTCCTTGGTAGTATAGAGTAAACTTTTTGCCCAAATTTGCTAAACCACTCATCTGCACACCCCAACCAAGGGCAGTACGTCCCTTTACTGCAAGTAAATCATTATATCTCATTCCTCTTAAGATACCTGATAGCCTTAAATGCGAGCCCTTTTCCCACTCATACTGAATATACATTGGTATATCGGGACATCTCTGTTTTGCAACCTGAACAAAATCATTTAATGTTGCTGAATAACCTGGATTTTCAATACCTATTGCAAATTCCCATTTATCTCTAAAAGGCAATGTATATCTAAACTGAACATTACGCACTGCAGCAGAAGCTGTAGGACCCTCAAAATCTATTGTAGGAGGTATTGCTGCCAAATCGGTAAACGTACTCCATGTCTGTCCCATAATCATATTTCTAAATGAGAGATAAGCCTGACGCAGGCGTAAAGAGTAGTTATTTCCCCTAAAATCGGTTTCAATGTAAGCCGAAAACTTTTTTAATATTCTATTCTGTCCAACCAACTTAAAAAATAATCGAGAAGTTGAAGCATCCATCAAAAACTGACTTCTATTAATATCGCCTTTTGGCACAGTAATATCGTATGTAACAAAATCAATATCATCAGCTATTCCTGCAAAGTCATACGATGTAGTTGCCTTTACATAACCACCTATACCAAAAGCTACCCTATTTTTTCTATCAACCATAATAAACCGCGGAGCCCTTGGATCTTGAAAATAGGGAGACTCACTCTCTTTAAACAAATCTACAGTAATTTTAACCTCAGAGGGGACATTATCCCCTGTAATGAGAATCAATGCTCTCTCCTTCTCTACTTTTTCAACAGAAGGCTTAGCATAAACAACTGCTACAACAAAAGCCATAACAGAAAATAAAAAAACTCTTTTCATATCAGCATTAGTTTATATTCGTTTAACTAACACCTTACGAAAAGAGTTTGTTTAAAATAAGTAATTATATATCTACTTTATTTACCTAAAAATTTTTCTGCCGCCTCAACAATTTTTGAATATCCAAACACAAATGGTAGCTCTATTAAGGCAAATATAATTAAAAATACAAAAGGTAGTAATAACGAAAAAGAATATTTATTCAACCCATATTCAGCGACTATGAACAAAGAGGATATTAATCCTATTGCTAAAGCGATTACTAATATTATATTAACTACCAGTCTTATTCTTTTTGACCATACAGCAGTTTCTGTAGTTTCATTATCAGTCTCTGTAGTTTTATTATTTGGTACTTTTTTCTCTATAGGAGCATATTTTAATATCTGCTCATATTCTTCATCTGTAACCTCTATAGCAGAATAAAATACATCTTCTCTGTAGAACATCTTTTTCTCTTGGTCATATAAGTTAAAACCATACTCACGATTAGGATGATAAGTCCTTTTTTTTATTGTTTTAGTTTCATCAATAAGTCCAAGTGAAATTAAATGTTCATTCCTTTTTATTAACTCTTCTGTTCTTTTATTATTTAAGAATTCTTTTAGTTTCGGATTCATAATTTTTATCATTAAAATTTATATAACATATTGCAAATATAGCGATTGTTATTT
>JAZONU010000172.1:0-1880 GCA_045654605.1 Candidatus Caccoplasma sp.
CCGATACTGTAAGAGATGCTTGACGTCCAAAAAAGTCGTTATCATACATTATTGAACCATTTTCGTCTTTTTTCAAGTCGTAAAGATTCATTGTAGTAACTTGGAACATTTGTCCTGCACCTTCGCAATCTGAAGCGGTAATCAATGGAGTATGGAAGTAGAAGAACCCTCTTTCGTGGAAGAAGTTGTGTATTGCCATTGCCATGTTGTGGCGAATACGGAATACAGCACCAAATGTGTTTGTACGTGGACGCAAGTGTGCTATCTCACGCAAATACTCCATTGTGTGTCCCTTCTTTTGAAGAGGATATGTTTGAGGATCGGCAGTTCCGTAAACCTCAATAGTGTTACATTGTATCTCAATCTCTTGACCTCCACCTTGTGAAGCAACTAAATCTCCTACAACAGATAGACATGCTCCTGTTGAAATAAGCTTCATTTGCTCTTCGTCAGCTGTTGCAAGATCAACAACCACTTGTATGTTTTTAATGGTTGTTCCGTCGTTTAGGGCAATAAACGCAACTTGTTTGTTTCCGCGTTTTGTTCTAACCCAGCCTTTTACGTTAACCTTCTCGCCAATTGGCTTTTGTGCAAAAAGATCTACTATTCTTGTTCTTTTCATATCTATGTTTTTATATATTTCAATCAATAATTAATCTATTCGAATGCCCCCATGTGAAGCATATTCACCTCCTCTTTGCTTAAGTAACGCCAACGACCGCGAGGAAGGTCTTTTTTAGTTAATCCAGCAAAATACACTCTGTCGAGTTTCTTAACCTTATAGCCCAAAGACTCAAATATACGACGAACAATGCGGTTTCGTCCCGAGTGAATTTCAATGCCAATTTGGTCTTTGTCTGTTTCAGTGGCATAGCTAATAGCATCAGCGTGAATTGGACCATCGCTTAATTCAATACCATCTGCAATACGTTGCATATCCTCTTCCGAAACATCCTTATCGGTACAAACGTAATATATCTTTTTCTTTACATATTGGGGATGTGTCAGTTTCGAAGCCAACTCACCATCATTTGTCAATAAAAGAACGCCTGTTGTGTTTCGGTCTAAACGTCCAACGGGGAATATTCTTTCCGGACAAGCCTTACGTATAAGATCCATAACAGTTAATCTTCCCTCTGGATCACTCATTGTTGTAACACAATTTTTAGGCTTGTTCAACAGTACATAAACTTTATGTTCGGGAGTAACCACCTTATCCTTTATGGTAACTACATCGCCAAAAAGAATTTTAGTACCAAGCTCTGTAATTTTGTTACCATTTACTTTTACCTCGCCACGTTGTATCATTTCGTCAGCCTCTCTGCGAGAGCAAACACCCGCAGTTGAAAGGTACTTATTCAAACGTATAGGTTCGTCGGGGCTGAAAGGAGCTTTGAATAAAAGAGGCTCTGGAGCCTTTCTTGTCTTAGGCTTTGGAGCAACTTTTTGGCTCTTTTGGATATTGGGTTTAGCAGAGTTATTAAATCGGCTCTTTCTCTCTCCAAAACTATCCGTATCGTTATTCCCATTATAAGGTTTGCGATAATTGCCAGAGTTAAAACCTCTATTAAATCCGTTACGGCGTTGTTGTGGGTATCTCTCTTCGCGATAACTGCTATAACCATTGCCCGAATCATATCTAACATCTCCATCGTTAAACGAGTTGTATTCTCTGTTAGATGATTTTGTGCGACGTTCGTTTCCGTATGAATTATTTGAACGATTGTGGTTATAGGATTTATTATATCCCTGATTTGAAGAGTAGCGTTCTGAATTATCTCGTCTTTCTCCTATTCTCGGACGACGAGATCTTTGTTTTTCATCCATTTATCTAATAGTTTTTTTGTTGTTAGACAGAATTTGACTTTGCAAATTTGTCA
>JAZONU010000173.1:0-5241 GCA_045654605.1 Candidatus Caccoplasma sp.
GTCGCCAATGCCGACGTATGGGAATTCATGTAAATTTTGCTCCAGATATTGATGTTAACAGCAATCCTAAAAACCCTGTTATTGGAACCCGTTCGTATGGCGACGATCCTAAAATGGTTTCTCAATTGGGTATTGCATACTCTCGCGGTCTTCTTTCGGCAGAGGTACTTCCTGTGGGTAAACATTTTCCTGGACATGGTGATGTAGAGAGTGATTCTCATAAAACTCTGCCAGTTAACAATAAGAGCAGAGAGGCTTTGGATAAGGAGGAACTTTTACCTTTTAGAGAGTATATTAATGCAGATATGCCATCTATTATGGTAGGACATCTTTATGTTCCGGCATTGGATAATAAAACAGGATTGCCAACCTCTTTATCTCCCGTTGTAGTTGACAAACTATTGAGAAAAGAGTTGGGATTTGATGGTTTGATATTTACCGATGCTCTGGAAATGAAAGGTGCAACTGCTGAGAATAGTGCTTTAAAAGCTCTTATAGCTGGAAACCATATTTTGTTAAAACCTCTTGATGTTGCCTCGTGTGTGAAAAGTATTGAGAAAGCTTATAAAGAGGGGATATTAAAAGAGGAGATTTTAGAACGTGCTGTTAAAAAAGTTCTACTATACAAATATATTTTTGTTGTTAAGAACAAAAACGCTTTGAGTGTAAATGGATTAACAAATGATATCTCTTCGCCCGAAGCCAAAAGGATTATTTATAAGATAAACTCGGAGGGTGTTACTCTTTTGAAAAACAACAACAATATCATTCCCTTTAAAAATCTCGATAAGAGATATGTTGAGATAGAGTGCTATGGCACATCTTCAAGTAAAAATTTTAGCAATAGAATTAAATCGTATGGCATTAATGGAAATCCCAATTGTAAAGAGAAAATCTCTGTGATTGGAGTTTACTCGGGTAAAAGCAATGTTGTTGCTCAGGTTGAAGAGGCATGTAAAGGGAAAAAATATATTTTAGTATTCTTTACTTCGCCTTACAATATGAGGTTGTACTCTAAAGTTATTGAAAATGCCGAAGCAGTTATTATGGGCTATGAAGAGACCAACTCAATGCAAGAGTGTGCCGCTGAACTTATTATGGGAGGTATTGCGGCAAAAGGCAAATTGCCTGTTAATGCCGAGCCTTTTAAACGTGGCGACGGACTAACAACAGAGTGCGTGAGATTGGGATATGCTCCTGCCGAAGTGGTTGGAATGAACAGTAATACTCTGTTAGCAATAGACTCCATTGTTTCAGTTGGAATAAAAAAGGGTGCATTCCCCGGCTGTCAGGTTCTATTAGCAAAAGATGGCAAAATTGTATATGAAAAGGCCTTTGGAAGAAGAGCTGGAAGTGATAGTCCAAAAGTTACTTTGTCTGATATTTATGATTTAGCTTCGGTTACTAAAAGTGCAGCTACAATGCCTGCCATAATGCATCTGCACAGCAAAGGAGATTTTGATATAGAAAACCATTTAATAAGTTATATAAATATACCTGACACCTCGGCTATTGCTTCAATTCCATTGAAGGAGCTATTATGGCATCAAAGTGGTTTACCTGCCGTTATAAATCCATACTATCTACTTACTGATAGCAACAGCTACTCTGGCAAATTATATCATTGGAAGAAACAGGCTCCTTATACCATAGAGATTGACAAACAGGTTTATGCCAATAATCAGGCTAAGTTGCGAACAGATTTGATAAGTTCAAAATATAATGACAGTTTCGGCATTAAAATAACCGATAAACTTTGGGCTACAAATGCTATACGCGACACACTGTTAAACCGCATAGCTTTGATGAAAATTGACAACGTAAAAAAGTATAAATATAGCGATATAAATTTTATACTACTTCAACAGGTTGTTGAGAATTTAACAGAGAGTAAACTAAATGTCCTTACGGACTCTCTATTTTATGCACCTCTGGGTATGACTCGTACAACATTTTGTCCTACAACCAAATTTAGCAAAGGGGAGATTATACCCACTGAACGTGATGACTTTTTAAGAAAAGAGTTAATGTGCGGATACCCTCATGACGAGACAGCTTGTATCTTAGGTGGTGTAAGTGGAAATGCCGGATTGTTTGGCACTGCTCACGACCTTGCCAAACTTTTACAGATGTTCTTAAATGGAGGAACGTATGGAGGAGATAGTTTTATATCCGAAGAGAGCATAAATCTGTTTACTCAAAGTAAAAGTGATATAAGCCGACGTGCATTAGGCTTTGATAAACCCGACCTCGAGAATGAGAATAAAAGCCCATGTTGTCCTGAGGCAAATAGTAAAGTATATGGACACACAGGCTATACAGGCACCTGCTTTTGGGTAGATAAGGAGAATGATATGATTTTTATATTCTTATCAAACAGAGTTTATCCTCACCGTTGGAACAAAGAGCTTATGAAGATGAATATTCGTCCTAAAATTCAAAATATTGCATACGAGGCTATCAGACTATTTGACTGTTTTTAATGCAATAGCTCGCACCTACACTACAATTGTAAGATTTATAGTTCAAGGCGTTTTGCACTGAACTCGCATCCGCAATATTGCTGATTGTAGAAATTCTCTATTTTTAGAAGTTGATTGCGACGTTCATACAAACCACCTTTTCGCCAATTCTGTTCCCAGAACTCTACCCCCTCTACCTGTGAGCTGGCTCGACGACCAGCCTCAATGATTTGATTAAAATCTTTCCAACGTGATGATGCAAGTGTTGTGGTGAAGTATTTTATTCCTCGCTCTGCAGCATATTTTGCAGTTTGCAAAAGTCGCATATTAAAGCAGTATTGACATCGTCCTCCTCGCTCGGGCAATGTTTCCATTCCACAAGTACCACTCTTCCACGACTGGTAATCATAATCGGCATCAACAATCTCCAAGCCCAAACGGATGGCATACGCTTCAATCTCCTGTTTACGTTTTATATACTCCTCCTCGGGATAGATATTGGGGTTATAAAAGTATATGACGGGAGTTATGTTGTTTGCCAACATAGCCTCTATTATTGCCGATGAGCATGGTGCACAACAGGCATGTAAGAGTACCCTATTTGAACCGTCAGGTGTTGATATGCGAAGCATTATCAGTTGTTAGTTGTTAGCTGTTAGTTGTTAGAAGATATTATCTAAAAACTAATAACTACCCGTAGGGAGATTGAGTTCACGAAAGCAAAATCTACAAACTAAATAGCGTCTCCGCTTTCGTCATATTGGTAATATAGAAAATCGTTATATGGGAAGCGTTTCACGTGTATCTCTTTTACCTTTTGATACATCAATGTTTTAAGCTCCTCAATATTGCTCTTCTCAACTGCCGAGATAAAGATGCAGTTATCTCCCATTCGTGCCATATATGTTGCTTTAAGTTCTTCGAGCGAGATATTTTCGCGTGTACGAGGCAATAGGTCATCTTCTTCTTTTTGAACGTATGTAAAGGCATCTATTTTATTAAATACCAATATTACAGGTTTAGGTTCCCCGCCTTTGCAGATATCGGCAATGGTTTTATCAACCACCTCAATTTGCTCCTCAAATGCGGGATGAGAAATATCTACTACGTGCAAAAGAATATCTGCTTCGCGAACCTCATCAAGTGTTGATTTGAACGACTCAATAAGGTTTGTAGGTAGTTTACGGATAAATCCTACGGTGTCGCTCATCAAGAATGGGAGGTTCTCTATTATCATTTTACGAACTGTTGTATCGAGAGTAGCAAAGAGTTTGTTCTCGGCAAATACATCTGATTTACATAACAAATTCATCAATGTAGATTTTCCTACGTTGGTATATCCCACAAGAGCTACACGAACCATCTTGCCTCTGTTTTTACGTTGTACAGATTTTTGACGGTCGATAAGTTTCAACTCCTCTTTTAATGCAGAAATTTTGTCTAAAACGATACGACGGTCGGTCTCAATCTGAGTCTCTCCAGGACCACGCATACCAATACCACCTCGTTGGCGTTCAAGGTGAGTCCACAACCTTGTTAGTCGTGGCAATAGATATTGATATTGTGCCAACTCAACTTGTGTTTTAGCGTGAGCTGTTTGAGCACGTTTTGCAAATATATCCAATATCAAAGATGTACGGTCAAGAATCTTAACCTTCAATGCCTCCTCAATATTTTTGAGTTGCTTTGGCGAAAGTTCATCATCAAATATTACCAATCCTATTTCGTTCTCTTCAACATATTGTCTTATCTCTTCCAACTTTCCTTTTCCAACAAAGGTTACAGGGTTGGGATAGTCTAATTTTTGTATAAAGTTTTTTACTGGAACTGCTCCCGCAGTATCAGCAAGAAAGGCAAGTTCATCAAGATACTCCTTTACCTTTGCCTCGTTTTGTTGAGGTGTTACCAAACCAACCAATACAGTTTGTTCACTCTCCTGTTCTGTAAGTATAAATTCTTTCATTCCTCTTTTAGTTGTTAGTTGTTAGTTGTTAGTTGTTAGTTGTTAGTTATAAATCTCTAACAACTAAAAACTACCCCATCAGGGCGGCAAAGCCGAAAACTAAAAACTATATTATATTACCGGCAAACTCATTCCGTTAAGTTTTTGATATAGATCCAAAGCGTAAACGTCTGTCATACCCGAAATGTAGTCGGTTACCGCTTGAATACGAGTTGGAATATCTGTCGCTCTCATATCATATTGCTGTGGCACTTTTGCCAAAAGCAATTTAGAGTATGACTTATCGGGGTGAAGAACTGCATCAATAAGTTTATCAAGCAACATATTCACAATCTGATTACCCGCCAACTCAATATCCAACACTCCCGAATAGTTATATATTTTTTCGTATGCCATTGCCGAGCATGCTTCGTATGCCTTACGAGGAGTCTCCGAAATCATATCAATCAACGGGCTTGTACACTCGCCACGTAGTATTTCATCTTCGTGGGCGATAAAAGCTTTTGAACACTCATCTACCAATAGTCCTACTATTGAAGAACGCAAATATGCTATCTGCTCGTTTTTATCCTCAATCATTAAGAGAATCGCCTCAACATGCGACAGTTTCTCCTCGTCGAAGAATGCCAATAAATACTCTTTTGTTTGGTTTGTTGTAAGAATTTTTAGCTTATGAGAGTCCTCTATATCCATTATCTGATAACAGATATCATCGGCAGCTTCTACTAAATAGACCAATGGGTGACGACAATATTTTACATGTCTGCCATCGCCTTTGTTTAAAATACCCAACTCTGTTGCAACTTTTTTGTAATG
>JAZONU010000174.1:0-2021 GCA_045654605.1 Candidatus Caccoplasma sp.
CCAATCGGCATCATTTTTATACGTATTACCTTTCTCACTACGATAACGATATGCTGTTACTGTTGTCTCTGAACCGTAGTATGCATTTGGAGCTGACTTGAATTGAAGTTTTATTGTCTCTCCTAAGTTCTTATTACCAACAATTACAAATCCAACGTTTGCCGGAACATCTATATTTTCTGTTGCTTGTAAGGTTCTCCAAGTGTTATCGTAATCGTTATTTGCTCTTATTTGAGAGTCATACATAAGAAATCTTATTTGCATCTCAGGAGTTGCATACTCCCAGCTATTACCATCCCAATATCTGATTTCTGCCGTATTAAAATTAAACGGCATTGAAATAAAGTTAAAGATTGTTGGTGTAGATTGTTTTCCATCTATCTCAACAGTTTTGGGAGTGTTTATCTCCTTCTCTACTACCAACTGAACGCCTTGACTAAAGTCTGATGAGGGACTTATATTGACAGCTTGATTATCGGCGTTAGATACAACTATTACTTTATTGACACCAACATGTAAATCAATATCTTCAGCTTCTACGTTACGCAACGCTATCTCTGTTACAGTTTCGGGTATCTCAACAGGCAATAGGTTTGCTCCTAAATCTACACTTATCAAATTTGCTCCAATAGTTTCTATTGTAATATCATCTGCTACAGTTTCAGGGACCATTACCTCTACTCCAAAATGGGCTTCGATAGTTGAATATATCTCGCCACATACTTTTATAATTGCATCTGCATCAGTCTTTATCTTTATTCGCGAAACTCCCGGTTTTGTTCTTAATGCTTTAACAGCAGAGAATGGTTGAATATTTGCTATGTAGTGTTTATCTCCTTCTGTCATATCAACATAGATCGGAGATGTAGAGACCTCTTCTCCGTTGAGAATCCAATTCACAAACCTATAACCTTCGTTTTCTATTGCATGAAGAACTATATGATCATCGGCAGTTAGCCATGATACATTCTCTCCATTTATTGTTACACTTCCTCCCTCTGCTACAATTACAGATGCAGATATTGTTCTCTCTGGTGTGGTTTCAACAGGTACCAATACCCATGTTGCTGTGTGTGTATCTCCTATTTCAGCATCACCAAAAGGATAGTATCCATCTCCTGCCGGTGGAGGAAACTCGTCCCATGTGTGACTTGCAAGATACTCAACACGGAAGTATTTATAATCAATCATATCACGAATATAATAACCACCCAAGGTCTCTATAAGTGATAGTGGTGTATATTGATTTGACAAGGCATCGACATTTGATCTTTGACAATAGATGTAATAACCCGATTCGCTTTTTAGTTTATAGTTATTGCCATCTTCCACAAACATGAATATTTGATTGCCACTCTCAGCATATTCCACACATTTTACACCTCCTCCCTCGCCTGCAGGGTGAGCCTCATAATTCTCTGTACTTAAATACAAACCAGTGTTAAGGTCCATAATTCTGTACTTCTCACCAACCTCTATAGGTACAATTTCGGGAAGTTTTTCAAAGTTTGCAAAGTATTGTTTATTACCTGCTGTGTGGTCAATATAGATTGGTTTTGTTGATACTATTGAGTCATTAAGAGTCCAATTTACAAAACGATAATCTTCACTTGGAGTTGCCTCCATGGTAATATCGCCTTCGCCCTCAATGATTATATCTCCCTCTCCTTCAATGGTAGTTCCACCAGCTTTAGTACCAGTTACCTTACCCCACTCATAGTTGTTTGCAGATACTGTAATTCTACGCCAAGGTGCCGCATCTGCACTCTCAAGAGCAAATTTTGAGATTGGCATTCCCATGTCAGGATTTGAATCACCAAAGGGATAGTATCCCTCTCCTGCCGGTAGTGGTATTGACTCCCAATAGTAGTTAATAATATACTCTACCTTAAAGTATGTTCCTTTTGCAGTGTTTTTTATATAACAAGCATTATCTGAGGTTGCAATAAACTGTAGTGGAGTGTATTGCTCTTTTTGTGCATCAATATTCCACTTTTGGCAATAGAGTGAGTAACCCGACC
>JAZONU010000175.1:0-3029 GCA_045654605.1 Candidatus Caccoplasma sp.
CCAACCGGAAGTTTGGCTGTGAGTACGCAATGCAAGAGATTTAGGATTCTTAGGACCGAATTGGTTAACAATCTTAGCCCAAAGCATACGTGCAGCACGCATCTTAGCTATTTCCATGAAGAAGTGCATGCTGATGCCCCAGAAGAATGATAGGCGAGGAGCAAATTGGTCGATAGTCATGCCCGCATTAACACCTGCACGAAGGTATTCAAGACCGTCGGCAAGAGTATAAGCAAGTTCAATATCGGCTGTTGCACCTGCTTCTTGCATGTGGTAACCAGAGATTGAAATAGAGTTGAATTTAGGCATGTTTTGAGATGTGTACTCAAAAATGTCGGCGATGATACGCATTGTGAATTCTGGTGGATAGATATAAGTGTTACGCACCATGAATTCTTTCAAGATGTCATTTTGGATAGTACCAGCCATTTCGTCAAGCTTAGCACCTTGTTCAAGACCTGCATTGATGTAGAATGCAAGAACAGGAAGAACGGCACCATTCATTGTCATTGATACAGACATTTTGTTCAAAGGAATACCATCGAATAAAACTTTCATATCCTCAAGGCTGCATATTGATACACCGGCTTTACCAACGTCGCCAACAACACGTTCGTGGTCAGCATCATAACCGCGGTGAGTCGCAAGGTCAAAAGCAACCGACAAACCTTTTTGACCAGCAGCAAGGTTTCTACGATAGAAAGCGTTAGATTCTTCAGCAGTAGATAAACCTGCATACTGACGAATAGTCCAAGGACGGATAACGTACATTGTGCTGTAAGGGCCTCTTAAATATGGCTCCATACCTGCAACGTAGTTAAGATGTTCCATACCCTCCAAGTCCTCCTTAGTATATATAGGCTTAACGGGTATAAGTTCGGGGGTAATCCAATTAGCCTCCGAATTACAAGCGACACAAGTTGCACTGTTTGCAAATGCGTCATTTATATTTATGTTACTGAAATCTGGTCTCATAGTACTTATTTGATTGAAAGTTTGCTATTAAACGCTTGCAAAGTTTCAAGAACATTGCTGCGAATATTAATGAACATATCTATACCTTGTGCTTTAAGCTCTTCGGTACATTCGGGAGCACCGGCTACAACAAACATTGCACGTCCATCCAATGCCTTGAAGGCCGCCGGAGCAAGTGTAGCATACTCTTCGTCGCTTGAGCAAAGAACAACAATATCAGCACCGGCTTTAACTGCTGCCTCAACACCCTCTTCAACAGTGTCGAAACCAAGATTATCAATAATTTTATAACCTGCACAACCAAAGAAGTTACCAGAGAATTGTGAACGAGCAAGACGCATAGCAAGGTTACCGATAGTTAACATAAATACAGTAGGTTGTTTCTCATTAGCCTCTGTTGCCAAACGCAACTCTTCAAATTGAGTAGCACCTCTGCTGAAATCAAGAGTAGCAAAGTCTGGTTCACATTTACCACCGCCACAGCAACCGCATTTTTCTGTTTTAGCAATCTTATCAGTAGCTTTTTCGTTGATGTTAGGATATTGGTTAGTACCCAACAAAATCTCTCTACGACGAGCAATTGCACTTCTTCGAGCATTACCCGAAGCATTAACTCCGTTTTGAACGCTACCACTCTTAACAGCTGTGTAGAATCCACCTTCTGCCTCAACCTCTTTAAATAGTTTCCATGCTTGTTCAGCAATAGAACTTGTTAGGTTTTCAACATAGTATGAACCAGCCGAGGCATCAGTGATTTTATCGAAATGAGACTCCTCTTTCAATAGTAATTGTTGATTACGAGCAATGCGTTCAGAGAAATCATCACTCTCTTTGTATGTAGCATCAAAAGGAGTTACACAAATTGAGTCAACACCAGCCAACGCAGCCGACATAGTCTCTGTTTGAGTACGCAATAAGTTTACGTGAGCATCAAAAATTGAAAGGTTGAATTTTGAAGTCTCTGCATGAGAAGCAATTTTAGCAGCACACAAACAAGCTGGTTTATATGCAGCAACAATCTCTGCCCACAACATGCGAGCTGCACGGAATTTTGCTATCTCCATAAAGAAGTTAGAAGAGATTCCAAAGTTGAATTTTATGTTTTTAGCAGCCTCATCAACGCTAATCCCTTTATCTGTTAAAACACTCATATACTCATTACCCCAAGCAAGAGCATATCCAAGTTCTTGAGATATGTATGAGCCAGCATCGCAAAGCATAACTGAATCAACAGCTAATACTCTGAATTTAGGTAGCTCTGCCGAAGCTTTTACAAGGTTTGCACAAATCTCTGCAAAACCTTCAACATCTTTTCCTTTTTTGAGCATCTTTTTGAAAGGATTGTAATTCAACGAACCTTTCACTTTCTCTTTGTCTGCACCAATTGAATCAACGTATGCTTTGAAAACATCCATCATATTCTCTGCTTGACGAATACAACAGCGGAAGTTTATTTCGGTCTCTTCAATATTTATGCCATTAAGAAGGGTTGCGATACCATTATTGTTGATATTCTCTGCCTCCATAATGAAACCAAGCGAAGTAACACCTTTTGTAAGAATGTCTTTAGCTTTTGCATTAGCGGCAACAACGTCATCAACCTTGATGTCTTGACGAATTAACCAAACATTATCACATTTAGTACCACGCACAAATGGGAATTCACCGGGAACCGAGTTTGTAGAACTCATACCTTCAGTATCTTCGGCTCTGTACATGGGTTTTACATTAAACCCCTCGTTTGTCTTCCAAACAAGTTTTTTCTCAAAGTCGGCACCTTTAAGGTCTGCCGTAACTTTTTCAATCCACGCCTCGGTCGAAATGGGCGGGAATTGTTCAAATAATTTTTCTTTACTGTTTGCCATAGTCTTTTCAGACTTAATATGTTAAAATAATAGTTCTCACTGAACAACAATACTTTATATCTCAATTGAAGATTGAATATATAGCATGTTGTATCTGGCAAATATAAACAAAGATTTATTCAAAACGAAATTTAAAGACAATAAAATAGATGTTAAAACTATTTTTATTTTCAGTGGTTATATTAATGA
>JAZONU010000176.1:0-5591 GCA_045654605.1 Candidatus Caccoplasma sp.
TAACAACACAACAGAGATATACTACTCAGCAAATAACATATACGTTACAACTGCAACAGCAACAGTTGTTAAAGTTTACTCAGTAAACGGAATAGAGGTATTATCACAAATGGTTGGCGAGGGAACAACATATGTTTCAACCGCAACATTACCAAACGGAATATATGTAGCAAAAGTAGGAGGAAAGACTATAAAATTCTCGAAATAAGATATTAAAATAGTAGTTCAAAAAAAGAGGGAGGCTATCAGTTTTCAGACTGATTAGCCTCCCTCAAAATTTATATCTACTTCTCTTTTAATAAAAATGGCGTTTCCCTTTAAGGTAGTAATCCACCACTACCGAGCGATTGCTTTCAGGGAATAGTTTTAGTATGTTTTGTGTGGGTTGATTTTTGTATCGGCTTTTGCCTTTTTCAAAATCGCGATGTGCCTTCCACACCGATTTTACTTCACCAAAACTAAATTTTACAAGAAAAAGACATGCTGCTACCCCATCAAGAAGTTTTCTTTTAAAGATTAGCTTTTTACCCTCTTTTAGTGGTAAATTTTTATATAGCATAAAAAGATTGTTTCGGAAGTTGAGATATGTTTTGCGAGGGTTTCCTGCTGCCAATGTTCCTCCTCCTAAATGGTATGCTACCGATTGTGGAACTACTACTACTCGCTTACCTTGTAAGTGCATTCGCCAACAGAGGTCAATCTCCTCCATGTGAGCAAAAAAATCGGGGTCTAATCCTCCTACTGCCAAATAACTCTCTCGCTCAACCATCAAGGCTGCTCCTGTTGCCCAAAATATATCTTTTGGTTCTCCGTCGTATTGCCCCAAATCTTTTTCGGTTGTATCAAACACCCTGCCTCGACAGAAGGGGTAACCATACTTATCGATAAATCCTCCTGCTGCTCCTGCATACTCAAACATATCTTTGTTGGTATATGATTTGAGTTTTGGCTGACATGCTGCCACATCAGGATTTGCAAGCATATACTCCTTCAAGGGTGTTATCCATCCGTCAGTTACCTCAACATCGGAGTTTAACAATACTATATATTTATACTCTTCAAGGGTTTTAATTGCTAAGTTATAGCCTCCTGCAAAGCCATGATTCTCTTTAAACGGAAGTACCCTCACTGATGGGTAGTTCTCTTTTAACCACTCAACAGAACCGTCAGTAGAGCCATTGTCTGCGACAATTACATCTGCTCCACTCGACAAAGTTGCCACCGAGGGGAGAAACTCTTCCATTAAGCGTTTGCCATTCCAATTTAATATTACAACTGCAGTATCTTGTGTCATAGGAACAAGGTTATCGTTTATGCTTCCAGCGTTTATGTGTCCATAGCCAATATTCTGGTGCTCTCAAAATGGTTTTCTCCATTAGGCGTGTATATATCTCGGTTATCTCAAACTCTTTATACTCTTTTGGAGTTTGTGTTATCTCCTCAAACACTATCTTATAGTGTCCGCGTTTTAGTTTTATCACATCAACATATACAAGTGTGCAATCAAGTTTTTGTGCTATACGCTCAATGCCTGTTAACATTGGGGTGTCTTGATTTAAAAAGTTACTCCAATAGTGTATGTTGGCAGGTGATGGAGTTTGGTCTGCCATAAATCCCATAATAACAGGACGCTTATCGCGACGATATTTTATAAACTCGCGAAGCACATCGTTCTTGGGGATATTAATAGTATTATACCTTGAACGTAATTTTAGGAAAAACTCATCGAACCATTTGTTTTTAAGAGGACGATACAACTCTCCTATTACTGCATTTTCAGGAGAAACAAGCCATAATGTTACAGAGGGGATATACTCCCAATTACCATAATGCCCTAACATCAATATTGACATCCTCCCATCATCGAGAATTTTCTGTAATAATTCAGTATTCTCCATTACAAAACGTCGTTTTGTAACAGAATCTGATATATTTAACAACTTGATGGTTTCAACAATATAATCGCAAAAATGGCGATAAAATCTCTTCTCCATTTTACGAATCTCTTTTTCACTCCTATCAGGGAACGAATTTTTCATATTCTCATATACCACCTTTCTGCGATAACCTACCACATAAAATACCATCAGAAAGAGTATATCAGATAGCAGATACAATACTCGGAATGGCAACAATGAATGAAGCCAAATAAAAAGATATAGTGGGGAATATATAACCTTCTCTAAATTTTTATTCATCTCTTATTCAATATATAATTTTTCGGCTAATAGAGAACTTTGATCATTGGTAAAGTTTCCTAAAAGTACACGCACACCACTACGATTTACCAAGCTCTTATCGTATGGCATCTCTACCCTTATGTAGTTATCGGTAAATCCATGCATTAATGCCCCTGGTGCAGGTTGTTCAAATAATACCGGACGGCACATTCCTATTTGCGACTTGTAAAATGCTAATCGTTTCTCTTCCGAAAGGTTAAGCATTTTTGTGCATCTGTTGTGTTTCTCTTGAGGAGTAACAACATGCTCAATCTTTAAAGCCCGTGTTCCCGGACGTTCAGAATATGTAAATACATGAAGTTGCGAAATATCTAAACCGTCAACCGTATTATAGCTCTCTTCAAAAAGCTCATCAGTTTCACCTCTCATTCCAACAATCAAATCAACACCAATAAAGGCATCAGGCATAACAGCTTTTATCTTCTCTATCTTTGAAATGAATAGCTCTTTATCGTAATGACGACGCATTATTTTCAACACCTCATTGCTCCCCGACTGCAATGGAATATGAAAATGTGGAGCTATACGTTTTGATGTAGCAATAAACTCTATGCCCTCTTCAGTCAAAAGATCAGGTTCTATCGATGATATTCTATATCTCTCTATTCCCTCTACACAATCCAAGGCCTTTATTAAATCGAGGAACCTCTCACCTGTAGTTTTACCGAAATCTCCTATGTTTACCCCTGTTATAACAATCTCTTTTCCCCCTTCACTCACAACCTGTTTGGCTTGAGCAACCATCGACTCTATAGAACCATTTCTGCTACGTCCACGAGCAAATGGGATAGTACAATACGAACAATAGTAGTCGCAACCATCCTGTACCTTCAAAAAGTATCGAGTACGATCTCCTCTTGAACATGAAGGGGCAAAATTCTTTATTTCAGCCAATGGAGTTGTATCAATCATACTCTCTTTGTTAGATAACAAGAAAGCCTCTAATTTATCGGGTAAATCCATCTTTTCAGCAGCACCTAACACCAAATCAACTCCGTCAATAGCACCAACCTCTTCACTTTTAAGTTGAGCATAACATCCGGTTACAACCACACATGCATTAGGGTGCTGACGAGATATGCGACGAATTGCCTGACGGCACTTTTTATCAGCAAGTTCAGTTACCGAACAACTGTTTATGATACACAAATCTGCCTCCTCTCCCGATTTGGCTTTTACAACACCACGTTGTGAAAGCATCTTTCCGATAGTAGAAGTCTCAGCAAAATTGAGTTTACAGCCCAATGTATAGTAAACAACCTTTTTTTTATTTAAAATTGAATGTTCTGTCATAAATCACAA
This sequence comes from Candidatus Caccoplasma sp., assembly GCA_045654605.1. GTDB lineage: Bacteria > Bacteroidota > Bacteroidia > Bacteroidales > G3-4614 > Caccoplasma_A. The sequence goes on from JAZONU010000176.1 coordinate 3,543, forward strand.
TAACCCTATTGTAGGATCGCAATAAAAACAAACTTGGTTTTATCTTCTGAATAGCAATAGACTATTCTCTATTTTTATGCGAAGATAGTATAAAGAATTGAAAAAATTAATTCAATCGGAACAAATTACACATTATATAGAATTGAAGGGACAATTTGCAAATTTTATCTAATAAGCTTTTGAGCTATTTTTATAAACTATTTTGAATTTTATCAAAATATTGTATATTTGCTTGGATTTTTGACTAATCTGGTCTTTTTAAAGCAAAAAACTATTAGAGGATTAACTAAAAAGAAGATATATGATAGAGAAAAATTTTATCAAACTCTATGAAGAGAGTTTTCGTGAGAATTGGGACTTAATGGCTCTTTCAGACTACAATACTTCAAAGAACTTAACATACGGAGAGGTAGCAGAACAAATTGAGCGTCTCCATATCCTATTCCGTCAATGTAAAATAAGAAGAGGTGATAAAATTGCTATAGTTGGACGCAACAATGTGAATTGGGTTATCACATACATGGGAGCTATGATGTACGGAGCTATTGCTGTTCCAATTCTTCAGGACTTCAATGGCAATGACATATCATATATCGTAAACCATTCTGAATCATCACTACTATTCTTAAGTGATCACATTTGGGAGAATGTCGAAGTTGATCACCTACCAAACCTAAGAGCAGTAATATCATTAAACGATTTTAGTTGCATCGATCAACGCGACGGAGAGAATATAAACTCCATTCTTGCAAATATGGACTCTATCTTTAAGAAAGAGCATCCTAAAGGATTTAACAGAGAGAACATCTGTTATGCCGAATTAGAAAACGATAAAATTGTTGAAATAAACTACACCTCAGGAACAACCGGATATAGTAAAGGAGTTATGCTTACCGGAAATAACCTTGCAGGAAACGTATGTTACGGAATAAAAACTCGCTTGCACTACAAAGGAAGTAAAGCTCTATCATTCTTACCTTTGGCTCATGCGTATGGATGTGCATTTGACCTATTAACTCCTCTTGCCACAGGTTCACATGTAACATTATTAGGAAAACTTCCCTCTCCCAAAGTATTGCTAAAAGCATTTGCAGAGGTTAAGCCCAACCTTATTATAACAGTTCCGCTAATATTTGAAAAAATATATCGTAAACAGGTACTTCCAAAATTAAATAGTACTCCTTTGAAATGGGCAGTAAATCTCCCCGTTTTGAATACACAGATATATGCCAAAATAAGAAAGAGTCTTATTGATGCGTTAGGAGGAAGATTTGAGCAGGTTATTATCGGAGGAGCTCCACTCAACCCTGAAGTAGAGAAGTTCTTCCACAAAATAAAATTCCCATTCACTGTCGGATATGGAATGACAGAGTGTGCACCACTTATCAGTTATAAACACCACAGCGAATTTATACCTTCTTCAGCAGGACAAATTCTTGATGGAATAATGGATGTGAAGATTTTATCAGAAGATCCATATTTAATACCCGGAGAGATTTGCGTTAAAGGAGAAAACGTAATGAAGGGATACTATAAAAATGAAGCAGCCACTGCAGAAGTTCTTGATGAAGAGGGATGGCTACACACCGGCGATATGGGTATTATTGACAAAGATAAGAACATATTTATCAAGGGTCGCTATAAAAACATGATTCTTGGAGCAAGCGGACAAAACATATATCCCGAAGAGATTGAAGCAAAACTCAACATTAAAGAGTTTGTATCAGAGAGCCTTGTAATTGAAAAGGATGGAAAACTTGTAGCATTGGTATATCCCGATTACGAAGCAATAGAGACATGCGGAATAACACTTCAAGATCTCGACCCAATTATGGAAGAGATACGAAAAACCCTAAATACAGAGGTAGCTCCATACGAAACAATATCGAAGATATATATCTACCCAACAGAGTTTGAAAAAACTCCTAAACGTAGTATAAAACGATATCTATACGCTAACTTTACTCCTATAAAAGGGGTATAAAACCTACATTAGGTTAAAAAAAAGGATAAAAAAAGACCTTTTTTGAAAAATATATATTAAATTTG
>JAZONU010000177.1:0-5410 GCA_045654605.1 Candidatus Caccoplasma sp.
CTAAAAAAAGGAAAACTCGAAAAAGAGTTGGGTATAAAAGGACAAATGTTTGCTGGAATGGCACTCGGAATGCCAAAATTCAAATATTTGAAATATACCGATCGTAAAGAAATAGATTTCACAAAACTATAAATGAACGAAGTAACCTCATATAAAACAGTAGCAACTATTTCAGAAGGCTTATATAAAGAGAAGATGAGTAAATTCATCTCTTTTGCTATACCTGTATTTACTGTAGATGAGGCAATGGCTTTGGTAGAGGAGTATCGTAACAAGTATCACGATGCTCGTCATGTTTGTTGGGGATATCGAGTAGGAGCAACAGGAGAATTTACTCGTAGTAGCGATAACGGAGAGCCATCAGGAACTGCAGGAAAACCAATTGTAGGACAGATGCTCTCTAATGAGATAACCAATGTTCTGATTGTTGTTATACGTTATTTTGGTGGAATTAAACTTGGAACAGGAGGGCTTATTGTTGCCTACAAAGAGGCGGCTCTTGATGCAATACGTAATAATACAATAGTTGAACGCACCATAGAACGACAACTATTTGTTGAGTTTGATTACATTGATATGGAGGGAGTAATGCGTCTTATGAAAGAAAAAGAGGATTGCATAAGAGTTGGAGAAAGAACCTTTGATAACCGCTGTTCAATATCATTCCATATCTCCCTCGAATTTGCCGATGAAGTAATAGGTAAATTAGAAAAACTCTCGTCAGTAAAAATCACTGACAAAGGACTCTCTTTTTAACTAACAACTAAAAACTACCCCAAAGGGGCATTTTAAGGTAATTGCTATGCAATTAAAATTGACTAGATGTCAATTTGTGCCTTAAAATGGGGAGCACAGTACTCTGTGCGACGGGGGACTTTATGTCGAAGTTGACAACTAACAACTTAATCAATAATTCTCTCTAAAATTTCAATAGCCATTGCAACATTGTCAATGTAGCTTATAGTAAGAATACGTTTGCCCCTATTCTCTCTCAAGGCAGCACGTTTAGGCTCTCGTTGAACGTACTCTATAATTTTGCCAAAAATATCAGATTGAAAATAGTTGCTCTTCTCGTCCGAGATAAAGTATAAGTTCATTTTGCCCTGTTTAAGAGTAACCTTCTCCATTCCCAAAATTTTAGCCAATCGGCGTAGAGTAACAATGCGTATAAGCTCAATACCTTGTTTTGGAATACGTCCAAATCGGTCTTCTAATTTAGCTTTAAATTGGGCAATATCCTCTTCACGCTCCATATTGTCCAATTCTTGATAAAGCAAGATTCTTTCGCTTTCGCTCTCGATATATGATGCAGGAAATAGTAACTCCATATCAGTTTCAATAACGCAGTCGCTTACAAAAGAGTCGCCATTATTCTCTTCTTCATACAAATCGGCAAACTCCTCGGTTTTAAGTTCACTTACAGCCTCTTTCAAAATCTTCTGATATGTTTCATATCCCAAATCGGTAATAAAGCCACTCTGTTCCGAGCCGAGTAAGTTACCTGCACCTCTAATATCCAAATCCTGCATAGCAATGTGAATACCGCTGCCAAGTTCTGAGAAGTTTTCAATGGCTTGAAGCCTTCTTCTTGCATCAGTTTTAAGAGTAGAGTATGGCGGAGTAAGCAGATAACAGAAAGCCTTTTTATTGCTTCTTCCAACTCTGCCACGTAGTTGATGCAAATCGCTCAAACCAAAATTTTGGGCTTCGTTTATTATAATAGTGTTGGTGTTTGGCATATCTACACCAGCCTCAATAATTGTGGTCGAAAGCAAAACATCATATTCGTGGTTTGCATAATCAAGAATTATGCGTTCAAGTTTTTCAGGTTCCATCTGCCCATGGCCAATAATAACCCTTGCATCTGGAACAAGTTTATGAATAAGAGTCTCCAATTCCGATAGAACTGAAATTCTGTTATTCACAAAAAATACCTGGCCATTTCTGCTTAACTCAAACTCAATAGCCTCTTTAATAATATCCTCGTTAAACGGATGTACTTCGGTTTGTATTGGGTGTCTGTTTGGAGGAGGTGTGGTAATTGCAGATAAATCTCTGGCACCCATAAGCGAGAACTGCAAAGTTCTCGGAATAGGAGTAGCCGACATCGTTAGAGTATCAACATTACTCTTAATCTGTTTAAGTTTGTCCTTAACCGCAACACCAAATTTCTGCTCTTCATCAATAACAAGCAATCCCAACGATTTGAATTTAACATCCTTACCTATAATCTTATGAGTTCCTATTAAGATGTTAATCTCTCCGCTTTTCAACTCTTCTAAAATGCGTTTAACATCTTTGGCACTTCTTGCACGGCTCAAATACTCAACCTTAACTGGAAAATCTTTAAGCCTGTTTTTAAAAGTATTATAGTGTTGGTAAGCAAGCACTGTGGTAGGAACAAGTACAGCAGTTTGCATATTGTCGCAAGCGGCTTTGAAAGCAGCCCTTACAGCAATCTCTGTCTTCCCAAAACCAACATCACCGCAAATAAGCCTATCCATAGGTCTTGCTCTCTCCATATCGGCTTTAACCTCGTTGGTAGTTTTAAGTTGGTCGGGAGTATCCTCGTACATAAAACTTGCCTCTAATTCGTGTTGCATAAAACTGTCAGCCGAAAAAGCAAAACCCTCTTGTGTGGCTCGTTTTGCATATAGAAGAATAAGATCACGAGCAATCTCTTTCATCTTGCTCTTGGTCTTCTCTTTCAACTTATTCCATGCATTACCATTAAGACGGTAAATACGCGGAGCATCGCCCTCTTTACCTTTGTATTTCGATAGTTTATGCAGAGCGTGAATACTCACGAAAATCATATCATTGTTTTGGTAAACAAGTTTAACCATCTCCTGCATATAACCATTGATATTACCTCTTACAAGACCTCCAAAACGGCCAATGCCATAATCTATATGAACAATATAGTCGCCAAGTTCAATCTGTTTAAGCTCCTTAAGAGATAAAGCAAGCTTACCGCTTCTGACGTGGTCGCTTTTAAGGTTAAACTTATGAAAACGGTCAAAAATCTGATGATCGGTAAAGAAACAGAGTTTGTTCTCCCTGTCAATAAATCCTTCGTGAAGAGTTTTATTTACAGCAGAGAATGTTATATAGTTATTACGTTCGGCAAAAATCTCAACCAAACGGTCAATCTGTTTACGGCTATCGCTTAGGATATAAATTTTATATCCCTCCTTAATAAAATCGGTAAACGATTCGGCAGCCTTATCAAAATCTTTATGATAAATAGGTTGGGGAGCAGTTTCGTATTTAATGGTAGTAAAATTCTTTGAGTAGCACTTTGCACCATAATCAATACGTTTAAAACTCAATATACATTCGGCAAACACATCTGAATCAACCACCTTTTGCATAGCATCCATATCGCCCTCTTCACTCAAAACAAGTTGAGTGGCAATACTCTCCGATGCAATATTCTTTATGCGTTCACAAGCCCAGGCAAGGTCGGCAAAAGCAAATAATGTATCCTTTTTAATAAAGTCGAGAATTGAGATACCAAACTTCTCTCCACCTGCCATATCTGGGATAATATCAATCTCTTCAACCCTCTCTTTCGAAAGTTGAGTCTCAATATCAAAACTTCTTATTGAGTCAATCTCGTCATCAAAAAAGTCTATGCGGAAAGGGTAACTGCCAGCATACGAAAATACATCTATAATACTACCACGAACCGAATATTGTCCGGGTTCATACACATAGTCGCAACGCTCAAAACCAAGATTGAAAAGTGAGTCGGCAAACTCTGTCATATCAAACAAGTCGCCAACTTTGCAGTGAAGAGTGTCCTTTTTAAATTTAGTGTCAGAAACCACCTTCTCTGCCAAAGCCTCGGGATAAGAAACAACAATAACACCGTTACATTGATTGCTCAATCTACCTAATACCTCAGTGCGTAGAATAGCATTTGCTTGGTCGGTTTGTCCATATTTAATAGCCCGTTTATAACCTGAGGGGAAAAATAGAACATTTTTGTTATCTTCACTTAGTTGGCAAATATCGTGATAAAGGTAACCAGCCTCTTCGGCATCGTTAGCAACCACAATAACACATTTGTCAAAATCTTTTAGTGAGGAGAGTACTATTGCTATAGAAGAGCCTATAAGTCCTTGTAGATGAATAGTTCTACACTTTTCATCTGCAATACACTTCTCCAACGCTCTTCGTCTTAATGTGGAGTTAAAAATATCTCTGATTTTAATAATATCTTCCTCTCTCATGCTTCTTCTTTACAGGTTGCGAAGATATAACAAACTTTTTATTTATGACTAAATCAATCTCCATAAAGGAGAGTCAGAATAAAAAAGATATATAAAATAGTAGCATTGCAATACAAAAACCTAAAATATTTCACAGAAAATTCAACTTCTTAGTTTTTTATATCTATTTTTGTACTATGTAAAATTCACACGATGCTAACAAAATTATTCGGATTCAATCCAAAGGAGAGTACCGTTCGTACAGAGATTACTGCCGGAATAACAACATTCCTTACTATGGCATATATACTTGCTGTTAACCCGGCAATACTTAGCCAAACAGGAATGGACGAAGGTGCTCTATTTACAACAACAGTCTTAATGGCGGCACTGCCAACAATTTTTATGGGACTGTATGCAAAACTTCCATTTGCCTTAGCCCCGGGAATGGGATTAAATGCCTTTTTTGCAATTACGGTATGTGGAGCAATGGGCTATTCATGGCAGTTTGCACTAACTGCAGTATTTCTTGAAGGTTTATTATTTATATTGCTGACCTTGACAAACTTGCGAGAAAAGATTGTTGAAGTACTGCCTAACTCATTAAAAAATGCAATTGGTGCAGGTATTGGATTATACATTGCATTCATTGGATTACAAAACGCAGGAATTATAGTTAATCATGATGCAACATTGGTAGCAATGGGAGATCTCTCTGTTGATACCGAATATCACTTTGCAACGGGAGCTCTATTGGGATTAATAGGAATAATAATCACATCAATATTATTAGTTCGAAACGTAAGAGGAGCATTGCTTATTGGTATAGTCCTAACAACTATAATAGGAATTCCAATGGGTATAACACAATTCAAAGGAATATTTGGTATGCCACCATCGGTAGAGCCAATATTTATGAAATTTGATTGGAATGGAATTTTTTCAGCCGATATGCTGATAATAGTATTTACTCTATTATTTGTTGACTTGTTTGACTGTATAGGAACAGTCATTGGAGTTGCCAACCGTGCAGGAATGATGAAAGATGGTAAAATACCCCGTTTAAAACAGGTGTTTATGGTAGATTCATTATCAACCACAGCAGGAGCCGTAATGGGAACAAGTACAGTTGCAGTATATGTTGAGAGTGCAGCCGGAGTAAACGATGGAGGACGTAGTGGATTAACATCTGT
>JAZONU010000178.1:0-3558 GCA_045654605.1 Candidatus Caccoplasma sp.
ATGACGCGTTCATATTGGATGGTAGAAGGAGAGGAGATAACCACATCTTTCTCTTTTGAAGGATCAATAGTTTTTAGTATGGATGAACTCTATTACGGAAAGAGAAGCGAGGAGTATGTTGAAACTCTTGAAGAGTGCGAAGCATATCGTATATCTTTAACAGATCTTATCCACTTATGGAATACCAATATGGAATTGTGTATATGGGCAAGGATAATACACCAAAACGAATATCGTCGTTTACACCGTAGTCATAAAGATAGACTAACATTACCAGCCAAGGAGCGATACGAATCGTTCATCAACCAATTCCCGAATGTAATTGAACGAACAAACCTAACCTATGTTGCCTCATATTTAGGAATAACATTATCAACGCTCAGCAGATTAAGAGGTCGAAAATAATTTGATTTATATCAAATGTATTTTTACATACCACTATTAATTTTGTCTCCAAACGTAAATATAAAAATTATGCAAACAAAAATAGAGGCATCACAAAAATTTTCAGATACCAAACCGCATTACGAACTCCTTGATGGATTACGTGGTGTAGCTGCCATTATGGTATTGATATATCATATTTTTGAAGGCTTTGCCTTTGCAGAAGGCGGTATAATAACAACCCTCAATCATGGACACATAGCAGTAGATTTCTTCTTTATGCTATCAGGTTTTGTAATCAGTTATGCATACGATGATCGTTGGAAAAAGATGACATTGGGAGCATTTTTTAAACGACGTCTAATACGCTTGCATCCAATGCTTATTATGGGAGCAGTTATTGGCGTGATAGCATTTGCCATTGAAGGATTTAAAACATGGACAGGAGAAACAACTCCAACAAGTTGGGTAATGTTGGCAATGCTACTAACAATGTTTATGATTCCTGCAACTCCCGGAGCTGGGTATGAGGTTAGAGGAAATGGAGAAATGTTTCCTCTTAATGGGCCAACATGGTCGTTGTTTTTTGAATATATAGGAAATATACTCTATGCACTATTCATTCGCCGACTATCAACAATGCTGTTGCTGATACTTGCTATAATATTAGGAGTGTTGCATACATGGTTTTATACATTCGATATATCGCAATATAACTGTGTTGGTGTGGGTTGGACAATTGATACCGTAAACTTCTGGGGAGGAATGTTAAGAATGCTATTCCCATTTACCGTTGGAATGTTACTTGCAAGAACATTTACTCCATGTAAAATAAGAGGAGCATTTTGGATATGTACACTGATGTTGATTGTGATATTTGCACTGCCATATATAGGAGATAAAACCGGAGACATAAGTCTTAATGCATTATATGAAGTTGTGTGTATAGCATTAGTCTTTCCTATAATAGTATGGATTGGAGCAAGTGGAGTTGCAAAAACATCATCAACAAAACGAGCAAACAAGTTCCTTGGTGATATATCATATCCGCTCTATATAGTACACTATCCAATAATGTATATATTCTATAAGTGGCTAATTAAAAACGAATATTATTCATTAGAACAAACATGGGTAATTCCACTTGTAGTTGTATTGTCGAGTATAATATTGGCATATATTGTACTGAAATTATACGACGAACCCGTCCGTCGTTGGCTTTCGTCAAAACTAATGAAAAAATAGGTTGGCTATTGCTTATCAGCTATCAGTTGTTATTTATTAGTTATCCTCGTTATCCGAGCAACCCTACTCATCTTCGCTTTACAACAATAGATAACCTTCAAATAAAAATGAGTTGCTCAATTGAGCAACTCATTTTTATATCTTCCAACTAACAACACCCCGAAGGGTGGCGTAGCCAATATTAACAAATAGTATTAGATATCTACCTATTCACAATAACAACCTTATCACCAACAATATATTGTCCGTTAGCAAGATTATCAGTGGCATTCTCTCTCTTTACATTCTGTTTAATTAAAGCACCATTAATACTATAAACATTAACATATTCAGACAAAGATTTATTAATATTACTCTCCTCAACACCGGTAGGGTCATTATTAACAACTCTTATATAATCAATGTTAGGCATCCATTCCTGATTATTATAAAGTCTAATAATGTTATCTCCCTTATTTAATTTAATAGTAACCTGTTTAGTGTCAACATTGCTCCAACTGCCCGAGTTACATGATAGTGAAGTAACATATTCATCATTAACACTAATATCAATAGCTCTATTTTCTCCGCTAACGTATGCTAAAGTCATGGTATATTCGCCACCATATTCGCTATAAACATTCTTCCAAATAATGTCGTTTTCACTACTATTGCCTAACCAACTTACATAAGCGCCACCCGAATAGTTTGAGCCCTCTTCATATATTGCAGTCTCGGCATATTGGTTATTCTCCAACTCTTGATAAGCCGATAGCCATGCAGTTTCAGCCTCGTATAAAGTTCTTGGATTTCTGGTTTCAGCAGTTAAAGAGTATATGCGAGTTCCGTGTGCAGGAATTTGAACGCCAAATGAACCGCTAAAATTACCTATATCCGCTCTCTCAAACAAATCGCGAACTTGAACGGTGCCGTTCAAATCAATATCAGCAAAGTTGATACTTATATTTTGGTAGTAGTCAGTAGGGTTGTAGAAAGCAATAGCACGTTTATTTCCCGCATAAGTCTCAATGTCTTTAACCAAAACGTAGCATCCATTCTCTTTTTTGACAACGTATGCCTGTAAACCCAATTTATCTTGATTAAGAGCAATCAACTCTTCGTTTGTCATCAAATCAAGTGACTCTTGAGTAATAGTATTAATATCGCAACCAATAAGTAGGGGAGAACTCATAATACACCACATACCAAAGTGAGTTTTATCCTCCTCTTTAGTTAAACCTCTACCCACTTCGAGCATATCCATATCGTTATATTTACCATCTCCGGTATAAGCTGAAAGATAAAGACTCTGATTAATGATACTCTTAATAGAGTTCCAACTTAGTTCAATATCTTCAGTTGTACGCCACGAAGTAGCAATATCGCGAACTCAAGTGCCAGGGAATGCCCAACGGCAAATATTATATCTAACACCCCTTCTTTTGGTATTTTTAATGGCTTGATAAATTTCGGTATATCTCTCTTCTTCAGGTAAATCTAAGTTTTCTACGTTGTTGCCGGTTTCAGCACCACAATAATCAACCTTAATAAAGTCGAATTTTAACTCTTTAAAGAATAGGTCCATATCTTGCTGGTCGTGCCCATACAATCCAACACCCACCCCAATAGAGTCGCCTTTCCAAAACGAAGCACAAGTATTTTTCCCTGCATCAGAGTAAATACCAGCCTTCATACCATTTGAGTGAATATAATCAACCAGCGGCTTTAATCCATTAGGGAAACGAGTAGGGTGAATTAAAAGTTTGCCATTAGCATCACGCCCACCAAAATAGCCATCATCAATATTAACATATTTATAACCAGCATCTTTCAACCCGGTTTCAATCAACGCATCTGCTTGAGACTTTATAATATCTTCGCTTATCTCAAAACCAAAAGCATTCCACGAACTCCATCCCATAGTTGGAGTTTCAACAGCTCTTAAAATAC
>JAZONU010000179.1:0-4688 GCA_045654605.1 Candidatus Caccoplasma sp.
ATGCCATTTGAGGCAACAGGAGTGTTAAGCTCAATAGCATCAATAAAAGAGATGTTTAATAAATAAAAAATAAAAAACAGACATTGCAACAGACAGAAGGATTCTTCTGTCTGTTTTGTATATGATCAAGTCTATATATAATACTGAAGAATAAAAAAAGAGTGGAGTTTGAAAAATAAATAATAATCAGTACTTTTGTGCAAAATATAAAACAAAGAATATAAGGTAAAGAATTAGAAATATATAAATATTATAGAGCTTAAAACTCTTATTCCGTCCATCTAAATACCCCGAAAGAAAGCATCGGAATAAGTGCAGAAGGTTCATGCTAAGGCGTGAACTGTTTGTGCTTATATGGATGCGAAGGTAGGGGTGCCGAGATGGATCATTTAGGAGCAAAACAGTATCACGCTATTTTTATGAAACAGAAAATACACATAGGTGAGCTTATTAGAAATCAATTATTTCTTCAAGAACGTAGTGGTGCTTGGTTAGCTCGTAAAATAAATACTACTTCTTCAAATATATCTAAGATTCTCAATAAGGAGCATATAGACACAGAGTTATTAATGAAAATATCGGTAGCTCTTAACCATAATTTTTTTCAATACTATACCCATTTATTTAGCAAGTAGGAGATAGTTTCATTTTTACATTTTTATATAGGAGAAATACTCTATATCATTAAAAATGAATACTACTGATATCAATTAACCTTTCCAAAAAAGACCGAATATCGTTCTTTTATAGCTATATGTTATTAGGTCTTAATAACATATCCTAATATAATTTTGCGATAAATTACACAATTTAAAAAAAAATTAATAAGTCTGATAAAGGAGCAGACTATAAACTAATTTTATGAAAGGAGCTTTAATTGCGGAAAAGATGGTTTATATGGTTATGAATGTAATCTTTTGTATTGTCGGAGGGTTTGCAATTTGCTTAACTTACATCTTTGGTGGTTTGATTTTATGTGCTACAGTTATAGGTATTCCTGCAGGTTATGAATGTTTTAAAATAGGAGTTTCATGTTTAGCTCCATTTGGTAAAAGTGTTGAGTCTCGTGATGAATCTATAGTAAAAGGCACTATGTCTCTTGTTTGTAACATTATTTGGATTCCTTTAATCGGAGTTTGGTTGGCACTTGAGCATTTGTTTATTGGATTGTTTCTTTGCTTTACGATTATATTTTTCCCATTAGGAACTAAACATTTCGAATTAATGGAATTGGCTTTTGCTCCATTTGGACGACATCTGGTATCCGATTATGAATTTGATTGATTTAAGCTACACCACATATGATAGAATTTTTAATATTAGCTACTGTAGTGTTTGTATTATCCTTAATTTTTGATAAATCAAGGAAAAAAGGAGTATCAAAAATTAAAGATAAATTTATAATGGCATTTTCTTCTGCGTTTCCCATTATAGGATTAGGCATTGTAATTATGGGCTGTATTGCATTGTTTGGTATCATATGTTATTTTATATTGTTTTAGTATAATCATAGAAATATAAAGAAGGAATGGCACCGATAATTTTATCCATAGTTTTGTGGCCTATAGTATATTATATAATAAAAGTTATAGCTAAAAAGAGAGGAAAAAACTCCCCTAATAAGTCAATGGTATTAATTTATACTTTTATGATAATAAATATTTTTCTACTTATTTATTTTGCTGCATCTGGTTTCGTTGAGATGGCATTGCTGGATAAGTACATTTCCAACCATTGAATTTGATATTATATATGGACTATTTGGACCTCGGTAGAAAATCAATGTGTACAAGCACAAGCAGAGGCAGAAGCAATTCGCCGAGTAGCAGAAGCAATAAAAGAGTCTCAAACCGAACCTGCAACCTATATGTTGGCAGTAAAATATATTGAGACATTAAGTCAAATGACTCAAGGTAAAGACACCAAAACAGTTTATATGCCATTTGAGGCAACAGGAGTGTTAAGCTCAATAGCATCAATAAAAGAGATGTTTAATAAGTAGAAAACAGTATATAATTTTTAGTAACTAATGATAGGTTGTTTCGTTTGCGAAGCAACCTATTTTTATTATCTTTTTTAATCTTGCTTTGTTCTAAGTTTTTGAAGTTAATGCAAAATATTGTTGAGTGAAACTTGTAAGCTGTTGAAAATCAATCTTTTTACCCCCCCCTAATAAATAATGTGTGAATATTGTTTATTACTTTTTAATTTTGTAATTTTGCACTCCTTAAAATGATAAAGAAAATTTACAATAATACTAAGAAAATAGGAAATGAAAAAACACATATATATTCTATTGATGCTTGTGGTATATATTACTACATCATTGGCTCAAGTAGAGGAGGGTGTTTGGTATAGAATAAAGCATGTTGAGACTGGTTTATATTTAAGTGCCGAGAATTATGACCCTCATCCTACGTGGCAGGATGCAGCAGGAGGTGTAAAATGTGTGGAATATGCTGAGAACGATAATCAAATATTTGAATTTATACCTGAAGGAGAAAACTATAAGGTAAAGAGCAAATCAGGTTATTACATATATTGTCAAGCTTACCAAGTTGATGCTTTGGTAGATGAATACACAGAGTTGGCTTTTGAAGAGGCTGATGGTGGCTATTTCATTAAGAATATGACTTATGACTACTCTGGATATATAACTTATTTTTACGCCTCTAATATGTCAGAGTTGTCATGGACAAATCCTCTTCCCGCAGGAGAGGGATATTATCCATTTTGTAATGCTGAAGAAGGCGGTGAAGTGCATCCCCAAGCATTTGTTTTTGAAAAAGTTGAGATACCCTTAAGAACAATTACTGTTGAGTCAAATAACACCGAATGGGGAACAGTTTCTGGTGGTGGAACAGATAAAGATGGTATTACCATTACTGCAACGGCAAATGCAGGTTATAAGTTTATAAGTTGGACAGTGGATGGAGAGGTTGTGGCAACAACCCCAACATTTGTCGATATGACAGAGGGTGATAAGCACTATGTTGCAATCTTTGAACCCCTACTACAATTAGAGGTTGGTAAATGGTATAGAATTAAGGATATTGCTTCACAAACCTATTTGAGTGCCGAGAACTATGACGCTCACCCCGAAGGCTCGGCAGGAGGAGTTAAGAGTGTAGAATATACCGATGTTGCCAATCAAATATTTACATTAGAGGAAGAAGGCGAAAACTATAAACTTAAATGTATATCGGGCTACTACGTCTATTGTCAAGCATGGAATGTTGATGCTTTGAAAGAACATTACACTCCTTTATCTTTCGAGTCAGCAGCCGGTGGCTATTACATCAAAAATATGAGAGATAACACCTACTTTAAGGTGGGTTATATGCAATATGATGAGGAGTGGATGTCGCAACCCCTTCCCGCAGGAGACGGATACTATGCTTTTGGAGATGGTGGATATGGTGACCCTCATAACACACTATTCAATTTTGAAAGTGTTGATGTAGCAACTTTGCGAACAATCACTGTAGAGTCAAATAATAGTGAGTGGGGAACCGTTACAGGTGGTACAATTGCCGACCGTGCAATCATCATTGAGGCAACACCAACCTATGGCTATAAGTTGGTGAATTGGAGTGTAGATGACGAGCCTGTAGGTAAAACGCTAACTTATGTCGATTACACATCGGGCGATAAGCACTATGTCGCAAACTTTGATGTTAGACTTATATATGATGTAAATGTAGAATCTGCAAACCATGAACAAGGATTGGCTGAGGCAACTCAGACGGGTGGCGTAATGGAACAAGAAGAGGTAACATTTACAGCAAATCCCAGATACGGTTATCGATTTGTAAACTGGACACTAAACGGAGAGGTAGTCAGCACTAAAAATCCATACACTCTAACCATAACAGAGGATGTTGAAATGGTTGCAACCTTCAGGGAGATACCAGACATGGTGCATATTGTGGAGGGAGAATGGTATAGAATCAGAGATATTGAAACAGGAACATATATGAGTGCTGAGAATTATGATGCTCACACCGATGGTCCCGGAGGAGGTGTTAAGTGTGTTGATTATGCTGCCGATGATGATCAAATTTTCAGATTTGAAAAAGATGGAGAGTATTGGAAGGTAATAAGCAGGTCGGGTTACTCACTCTATTGCCAAAAGTGGAATATTGATGCACAAAAAGAGCAATACACTCCACTACAGTTTATTGCAACCTCAGATAATGCTTGTTTTATAAAGAACACAGCAAAAGGAACATACTTTAAAGTAGAGTATATTATCAACTACTATTGGGAGCCAATACCACTACCGGCAGGAGAGGGATACTATCCTTTTGGAGATTCAAATCCTGATATGGGAATGCCAATCTCAAAATTTGCTCTTGAGAGTGCCGATGGGGCACCTTGGCGTAGAATTACAGTATCTGCCAACAACGATGAGTGGGGTAAGGTAACAGGTGCTAAAGCTGATGGTACTACCATTGAAGGAGAGGGAGATATTATCATTGAAGGAGAAGGCGATATTACCATGGAGGCAACTCCAAGTAAAGATTACCGTTTTGTAAACTGGACTCTAAACGATTCGGTTGTATCAACAAAACCTGTTTATATTGACCACACAGCGGGCAACAAACACTATGTAGCTAACTTTGAAAAACTTCCCGAAATTGTACCTATTGAGATTGGTGAGAAGTACAGAATTATGGACCTTAACA
>JAZONU010000180.1:0-1327 GCA_045654605.1 Candidatus Caccoplasma sp.
AGTAGATGTCAATGCAGCAACACCTGCAAAGACAAAAAACAATATAGCCCAAAGATTTGGCATAAACATGTGCTTAAAGACATTGGGTAATGTTACAAATAGCAAATCTGGACCTTCCGTAGGATTTATCCCAAACGATGCCATAATAGGGAATATCATAACTCCCGAGAGTATTGCCACGAGCATATCTAATATGGCAACAGTTACTCCTGTTCTTGGTAAATTTACATTACGTTTAAAATACGAACCGTATGTTATTAGTATTCCCAACCCTATACTTAACGAGAAGAATGCCTGTCCCATGGCTGCCAACACCACTCCTCCATCTATTTTTGAGAAATCTGGATTAAATAGATAGTTTAATCCTTCCGAAGCACCAGGTAATGTAAGAGCATATCCACAAAAAACAATTAATATAACAAAGAGCAATGGCATCATAATGTTTGAGGCTTTCTCAATTCCCTTTGTTACCCCTCTTGATATAATCAGATAATTTATGACTAATAAAGCTCCTACCCATATAAGAGGACGCCACACATCTGTTTTAAAACCATTAAAGTTCTCCGTTATTACCTCTGCAGATTGAGTAAACAAATCTCCCTTTATTGCTTGATATATATTTTCCACAACCCAACCAGCAATTACCATATAGTAGCCCAAAATGAGTATGGATGAAATAATTCCTATATAACCTATAACATGCCAAGCCGATTTAGGAGCCAACACTTTTAAAGCTCTCGCAGCATTAGTTCGAGCCTTGCGACCAATAGCAAACTCGGCACACATTAGGGGTACTCCTAAAACTATTACACAGCATATATATACGACAAGGAATGCTCCGCCACCATTTTCTCCTGCCATATAGGGGAAACGCCAAATATTCCCCAATCCCACAGCAGAACCCACCGTTGCAGCTATCACTCCTAACTTTGTAGCAAATTGTGCTCTTTCACTCATATTTTATCATAATTTTGAATAGCAAAAATAACTCTTTTAGGTTATTATACATAATAAATTTCAGATAAATATAATTTACCCATATATCTTTTATTGTTTGTTATAGCAGTAAAATCCGTAAAAAACAACAAGGGTTGCTCAATAATTGAGCAACCCTTGCTATCTATTTGAGTTCTTATATTAGCACTCGCATTTACCTGCACTACCAAGTACATTCTCGATTTTGTGCATGTATTGTTTTTTCATATTCTCGCGAGCTGGTCCAAGATATTTTCTTGGGTCAAACTCAGCTGGTTTTGTTGCAAACACCTCGCGGATAGCTGCAGTCATTGCAAGACGGCTGTCAGAGTCAATATTGATTTTGCAAACT
>JAZONU010000181.1:0-8427 GCA_045654605.1 Candidatus Caccoplasma sp.
TAAAGATATTTTAAACAGCGAGCCATATCCTCATTTATATACATTTATATAATATAGCAAAGAGTATCAATCATTATTAATATTCAAGAGATGGCTCAAAAGGTTAGCATCAAACATTTGAATAAAATATTATCTAATAAAATAGATATTCTATCACAAAAAAGGAGGAACTTTTAAAAGCTCCTCCTTTCGTAGATATTATGATTAACTACTACTATTTTACAGCCTCTTTTTTAGCTTTTTTATTCAATACTGTAAATGCTGTTGGAACAGCCAAGAACAATGTTGAAATTGTACCTGAAACAACTCCAATAGTCATCGCAAATATAAAGCTTCTAATTGTATCTCCACCCAATACAAACATACAAACCAATACTAACACTGTACTCAATGAAGTATTTATTGTACGAGATAATGTTGAGTTAAGAGCATTGTTGAATAGAGATAGTTTATCACGTTTTGGATACAAACCTGTCTCCTCACGAATACGGTCGAACACAACCACTTTGTCGTTTACAGAGTAACCAATAACTGTTAGAATTGCTGCTATAAATGCTTGGTCAATCTCCATTGAGAATGGCAATACACCACTGAAGAGTGAGTAGAATCCCAAGATGAATAGTGCATCGAATGTCAATGCAACCAATGTTCCAACACTGAAAGCTATATCACGGAAACGTATCAAAACATATACCGCAATTGCGATAAGTGAGATTATCACAGCCCAAATTGCACCGTATGCAATCTCTTTAGCTATTGAGTTATCAACTTTCTCGATGCTTGCAACAATACCAGACTCTTGAGATTTAAACTCTTCAAGGGTTGTATTCTCTTTAAGTTTAGGTTGTAATGCCTTGTACAATTTATCCAACATTATAGACTCTGTTTCAGGTGCATTATCCTCAATCTTGTAGTTTGTTGATATACGCACTTGATTAGCATCACCTATTGTGATAACAGAAACAGCAGCTCCTGGCTCATCAGCAAATTGAGCACGAACCAATGATGCTATCTCCTCTGTATCGGCATTATCCTCTAAAGTGATAACATAGTTACGACCTCCTGTAAAATCAATACCTTTATCTAATCCTAATGTTGTCAAAGACGCAATTCCTACTAAAGCAACAACCGCAAATGCAACGAATGCCTTTTTACGATTTTTCAAGAAGTTGATTTTTGTATTTGTTAGGAAGTTCTTTGTTAAAGGTGTTGAGAAAGTCAAATTCTTAATCCAATTTTTCGACAATGCAAACTCATAGAATAGACGAGTCAAGAATACCGCAGTAAAGAACGATACGACAATACCTATTATAAGTGTAGTTGCAAAACCTTTAATTGGTCCTGTTCCGAATATAAATAGAATTATACCGGTGATTATTGATGTAATGTTTGAGTCAAAGATTGCAGAGAAAGCATTTTTATAACCATCTGCTATTGATGCTGCAAGCGATTTACCAGCACGTAGCTCCTCTTTTGCACGTTCATATATAAGTACGTTAGCATCCACTGCAATTGCAAGTGAAAGCACAAGACCGGCAATACCTGACAATGTTAATACTGCTTGGAATGAAGCTAAAATACCAAGAGTAAAGAACAAGTTGATGATAAGAGCGATATTTGCTACAAGACCTGGAACCAATCCATATACTGTAATCATATATATCATCAACAATACGATAGCCAATACGAATGATATTATACCGCTACTGATTGCCTCTTCTCCAAGAGAAGGTCCGATAACCGCTTTTTGAACAATATTAATTGATGCTGACATTTTACCAGATTTAAGCACAGTAGCAAGGTCTTTTGCCTCTTCAATTGTGAAATCACCACTAATTTGAGAATTTCCACCTGTGATTACTGTGTTTACTCTTGGGTATGAATATACATGGTTATCAAGAACGATAGCTACACAACGACCTTCATTATCTCTTGTAATTTGAGCCCATTTTTCAGATGCATTCTCTGTCATGCTCATACTTACCACAGCTTGGTTTGTAAAGCGGTCGAACTCATCTTTTGCATCTTTTATTATATCCTCATCACCAAGAACTGGAGTTCCTGAAGGAGTAGCTTTCAATGCTATCAATGAATATAAACTTGGGTTTTCTTTCTCTGCTTTTACATTCCAACGTAAAACAAGGTCATTAGGTAATACAGATTTAATCTCTGGATTTGACAAGATTGCGTTAATTGCCATTGTATCCTTAACGTTTGCAACTCCTACTGTTGGATGAGGATTTGAAGGATATAATGTTAACAATCCGTTGAATATTTTTGAATTATCATTCTTAACTGAATCTGTTGACATTCTTTGAGATAAAGCCTCAGCATTCATTAAGCTTTTATAGATTTCATCAAGGTTGTATGTTTCCCAGAACTCTAAATTAGCTGTTCCTTGAAGAAGTTTCTCTACACGTTCGGGGTCCTTAACTCCCGGTAACTCAACCAAAATACGTCCTGTACCTTTGATTTTTTGGATATTAGGAGCTACAACACCAAATTGGTCGATACGTTTACGAAGAACCTCTACTGTACTTGTAACTACATCATCCAACTCTTTTTTCAAGAAATCAAGCACTTTGCCGTTAGAGTCATTAGGACCAATCTCTCCGCGAGTTGATGAATTAGCAAATATTGAAGCTAATTGCACTCCCTCGTCGATTTTCTCATACTCTTGCATAAAGATATCCAAGAAATCTCCACCATCTAAGCGTTGGCTCAAAGTATTCTTAAGTGCAAGGTTGAAATTTTTATCGGGATTATCCATTGATAATTTTTGAAGAACCTCATCAGCAGCAACTTGCAGTGTAACTGTCATACCTCCCTTAAGGTCCAAACCAAGGTTAATTCCCATTTGTTGACACTCTTTAAATGTGTACCAAAGATATACGTTCTCTGTTGAGTTCATAAGAGAATCCATGTATTGTTTATACATTTCCTCATTGTCTCCAGCAAACTCTTTGGCATCTTTTTCATAGCGGTTTGTTACAAATGAAAATGATAGGTAAAATATACATACCAAAGTCAATAGAACCGCAAATACTCTTATAAATCCTTTGTTTTGCATAATATATTAATGTTTCAGTTATATTCCTAAACTCACCCCTTCAAAGGGGGGTATTATTTCAATATCGTGCAAAGATAGAACTTTTTTCTTTTATGGCAATAAAATAGTTAAGATAAATCTAAAATTATGTTACTTATTCCGCATTTAAGCTATAAAATGAGTAAAAAATAAAGGTTTATGATTAACTTTACACTCAAATTTTAAGAACTATAATGAAAAAGAGCAACATCAATATCATAACCAGAGTTTTTTCTGTAATATTTACATCAATATTAATAATATCGTGTGCAAGCATTGGTACTCCAACAGGAGGTCCTCGCGACTACACTCCTCCTGTATTTAAAAAAAGCAATCCAATGCCTAACCAAACAGAGGTAAAGAGCAACAAATTGAGTTTAGAGTTTGATGAGGTTATTCAATTAGACAACCCATCTACCAATGTTATTGTATCTCCTCCTCAAAAAAACATGCCTAAAATCAAGGCTAACCTAAAAAAAATAGATATTGAACTTGTCGATACTCTTTTACCCAACACTTCCTACACAATTGACTTCGGAAATGCAATCAAAGACAATAACGAAGGAAATATTCTAAATGGGTTCTGTATCGCTTTTTCAACAGGAAAAGAGATTGATTCTCTTCAAGTATCAGGAATTATCCTAAATGCAAAGGATTTAGAACCAGTAACAGGAATAACAGTGGGACTACATCCTGCCGACAACGACACAGCATTTACAACCCTTCCATTTACAAGGGTTACCCGTAGCGATATTTATGGACGATTTACCATAAAAAATCTTGCTGAAGGCAGATACAAAATATACGCGGTAAATGATGCAGACAGAAACTATAAATTTAATGCACCCACTGAGGATATGGCCTTTTATGACGAGGTTATTATCCCCTCAGCAAAGGTTATATCTCACACTGATACCATATATAGTGATACTACGCGAACAGTGATTGATACTATAATGACACATAGCACAACACATTTTTATCCAGATTCGTTGGTATTATTCTCATTTAATGAAGGATTTAAACCTCTATACCTATCAAAACACGACAGAGCCAAAAGAGAAAAACTAACAATCACACTCTCTGATGCAACAAAAAAAATAGCAAAACTAACACCTTTGAATTTCGAAGCAACAGAAGAGGAGTGGAGTATCACCGACAGAAACACAACAAATGATACTATTACTTTTTGGATAAAAGACTCTCTTATCCTCAATTTAGACACTATACAGGTTCTTGCCGATTACTTAAAAACAGACTCTCTTTTCAACATTATACCTGCAAAAGACACACTTAATTTCATCTATCGTATGGGGCCTAACGAAAGTAAAAATTCAGAAGGCGAAAGCACTCCTACCCGTAGGGGCAGAAGGGCGAAAGTAGATACAATAAGAACAGAGAGCCTCGAACTTGATGCCTCAATCCCAAATACAATAGATATATATTCTACTCCATATATAAGTTTCGAGACTCCTTTAAGTTCTCTCGATAAAAAACGTGTATCTCTAAAAACGATAGTTGATTCAACTTATACAGAGGTCAAGGAGTGGGAATTAATTCAAGACACCCTATCTCCGAGAAAATACTCCATAAAACACAAATGGGATTTTGACACAAAATACATCCTCACTCTCGATTCGGCGTGTGCCACATCTATTTACGGACTCACAAATGATAGTTTAGGAATTGACTTCAGAACAAAAAAGAGTTCGGAATATTCAAATCTATATGTTGAAACAATTGGTGTCAAATCGGGAGCATTTGCAGAGCTACACGACACCAAAGACCAACCTGTAAGATATGCAACCATAAAAAACGGGGGAGCAGAATTCTCGTATATTAAGCCAGGCAAATACTATGTTCGTTTGGTTATAGACTCTGACAATAATAAAAAATTCACCACAGGTAATTACAATAAAAAAATACAACCCGAGCAAACATACTACTACTCCAAATTAATTGAATTAAAGCCCAATTGGGATGTTGAACAAACTTGGAATGTTTTTGAACTACCAGTAACAAAGCAAAAACCTTACGATCTAATAAAGAATAAACCCAAAAAAGATCCCAATGCTCCTAAAAAGGTAGAAGAAAATAGCGACCCAATATACTCAAACAGACCTTCTGCCAAGTTTTAGATGTTAGTTGCCAGTTGTTAGTTGTCAGTAATCAGATATTAGACCAATGCTATAGTTAGCCTAATTGACAAAACAAAAAAACGCAAATAATGAATAATAAATTATAAAGTACTAGCAAAAATAATTAACTTTGCGAAGCTTTATAAAAAACAGAATATAAATCAATAATATAACTAACGAAATGGAATACAATTTTAGGGAAATTGAGCAACGTTGGCAAGAATTTTGGCGAGATAATGACACATATCGTGTTAAGGAGGATGCTTCAAAACCAAAATTCTACGTTTTAGACATGTTCCCCTACCCTTCAGGAGCAGGATTGCACGTAGGACACCCTCTTGGGTACATAGCATCAGACATTTATGCTCGTTACAAACGTCTTAAAGGTTTTAACGTACTACACCCAATGGGTTACGATGCATACGGACTACCCGCTGAGCAATATGCTATTCAAACAGGACAACACCCTGCAATCACTACTCAAAAAAATATTGAGCGTTATCGCAATCAATTAGATAAAATAGGGTTCTGCTTTGACTGGAACAGAGAGGTTCGCACTTGCGACCCCGGTTACTATCGTTGGACACAATGGGCATTTGAGCAAATGTTCAATAGCTACTATGACAACAACGCAAACAAAGCATTACCAATAAGTCAATTGGTCGAGAAATTCAGCAAAGAGGGGACACAAAACCTAAATGTTGCTTGTAGCGAAGAGATGACATTCACTGCAGAAGAGTGGAATACAATGGATAAAATTGAGCAAGAGAAAATCTTACTTAACTACCGTATTGCATATCTTGGCGACACAATGGTTAACTGGTGTCCTAAATTAGGAACAGTACTTGCTAACGACGAGGTAAGCGAGGGAGTTTCAATTCGCGGTGGATATCCTGTTGAGCAAAAAGTTATGCGTCAATGGTGTTTAAGAGTATCGGCATACGCACAACGTTTGTTGGAAGGTCTTGACAAAATTGAGTGGAGCGACTCACTAAAAGAGACTCAACGTAACTGGATTGGTCGTAGCGAGGGAGCAGAGATGCAATTTAAAGTTGCAAACTCTGACGTTGTATTTACAATCTTTACAACACGTGCCGACACAATATTTGGTGTAACATTTATGGTATTGGCTCCAGAGAGCGAGTATGTAAACCAAGTTGTTACAGCAGAGCGACAAGAGGAGGTAAATAAATATTTAGATAGCATTAAACACCGCACAGAGCGTGAGCGTATTGCTGACCGCAAAGTAACAGGAGTGTTTACAGGAGCATACGCCATCAACCCACTAAACAATAAAGAGATACCCATCTATATCAGCGACTATGTATTGGCAGGATACGGAACAGGAGCTATTATGGCAGTACCTGCACACGACAGCCGCGACTACGCATTTGCAAAAACATTCAATCTTCCTATCATTCCATTGATTGAGGGTTGCGATGTATCAGAAGAGAGTTTTGATGCAAAAGAGGGTAAAATGATGAACTCTGAGGGTAATGGTCTAAACCTTAACGGACTTGACGTTAAAGAGGCTATTGCAAAAACAAAAGAGTTCATTAAAGAGAAGAACTTAGGAAAGGTAAAAGTAAACTATCGTTTGCGTGATGCTATCTTCAGCCGTCAAAGATATTGGGGAGAGCCATTCCCTGTTTACTACAAAGATGGTATGCCCTATATGTTGCCAGACGAGAAATTACCTCTACAACTTCCTGAAATCGACAAATATCTACCCACTGAGAGCGGAGAGCCGCCATTGGGAAGAGCAAAAAATTGGGAGACTGCAGAACACTATCCATTAGAGTTATGTACAATGCCGGGATTTGCAGGATCATCAGCATACTATTTGCGTTATATGGACCCACACAACCCAGAGGCACTTGTATCGAAAGAGGCTAATGAGTATTGGAGAAATGTTGACCTTTACATTGGAGGAACAGAGCATGCAACAGGACACTTGATTTATAGCCGTTTCTGGAATAAATTCTTATTTGACCTTGGCGTTGTTTGCGAGGACGAGCCATTCAAGAAACTTGTAAACCAAGGTATGATTCAAGGACGTTCAAACTTTGTATATCGCATTAAAGACACAAATACATTTGTATCACTAAACCTTAAAGGTGATTACGAAACAACACCAATTCACGTTGATGTAAACATCGTAAGCAATGACCGTTTGGATATTGAGGCATTCCGCAACTGGAATCCTGAATACAAGAATGCAGAGTTCATTTTAGAGAACGGAGAGTATGTTTGTGGTTGGGCTGTTGAGAAGATGTCAAAATCTATGTTCAACGTAGTTAACCCTGACGACATAGTTGAACGCTACGGAGCAGACACACTACGTTTGTACGAAATGTTCCTTGGACCTTTAGAGCAAAGCAAACCTTGGGATACTAACGGTATTGACGGAGTACACCGTTTCCTAAAAAAACTTTGGAACTTGTTCTACGACAAAGAGACTTTGGCTGTAACTAATGAGGAGCCAAAAGCAGAGGAGTTAAAAGCATTGCACAAACTAATCAACAAAGTTGGTTCTGATATTGAGAACTTCTCATTCAACACATCTGTAAGTGCATTTATGATATGTGTAAACGAGCTAACATCGTTGAAATGTCGTAAAAAAGCAATCCTTAAAGAGCTAGTAATCCTACTTGCTCCATTCACACCTCACTTGAGCGAAGAGTTGTGGAGCATACTTGGATTTGAGCCTTCAGTTTGCGATGCACCATGGCCTGTATACAATGCAGATTTCACAAAAGAGAGCACAATAAACTACGCAATTTCATTCAATGGTAAAATGCGTTTCAATATGGAGTTTGCTGCAGATGCACAACGTGACGAGATTGAAAAAGCTGTTTTGGCAGCAGAACAATCAGCAAAATGGATTGACGGAAAAACTCCTAAAAAGATTATTGTAGTTCCTAACAAACTTGTAAATATCGTTATCTAAAACATAAGGTAATAACAGATAGGAGAGACAGTATCAAAAATTGGTACTGTCTCATTTTTTACTATAAGCGGGAAGGTTAAATTTCTGGATTTTAGGCAAAAAAAATAGGTATTGTATTATTAAAATATTTTACCTTATTTTGTAGAAAGCGCAATAAATAAATAAATAAATAAATAAATAAATAAATAAATAAATAAATAACATTCTGATTATGAGAACAAAAGTACTATTGTTTACAACCTTGTTTGTGG
>JAZONU010000182.1:0-7483 GCA_045654605.1 Candidatus Caccoplasma sp.
TCCAAAACGGCGGTGTCCTTTAACCTCTTGCTTACCGAATATTCTAATTTGAACATCTGGTTCAGCCAAAACCTCCTCCAAGTTGTCAAATACAACATCTGTTGAGTCTCCCTCCACAACAATGGCTTTTGATGCAGAAGCTCCGTAGAAACGTACTGCGGGGATAGGCAATCCAAGAATTGCACGAGCGTGTAGTGAGAACTCTGACATATCTTGCGAAATCATTGTAACCATACCTGTATCGTGTGGGCGAGGAGAAACTTCGCTGAATAATACTTCATCACCTTTAATAAATAACTCTACACCAAATATACCTCTACCGCCAAGAGCTGCAGTAACTTTTCCTGCAATATCTTTTGCTGCTTCAATAGCTTTATCGCTCATTGGTTGAGGTTGCCAACTTTCGCGGTAGTCTCCACTAACTTGATGATGTCCGATAGGGTTAAGGAATGTTGTTCCCCCAACGTGGCGAACGGTCAACAGAGTAATCTCATAATCAAATTCAACAAATCCCTCAACAATAACACGTCCTGCACCTGCACGTCCACCCTCTTGAGCCTCTTTCCATGCAGGTTCAATATCAGCCTCGCACTTGATAGTGCTTTGTCCGTGTCCCGATGAACTCATAATAGGTTTTACAACGCATGGGATGCCAATCTCTTTTATGGCTGCAATATATTCCTCTTTTGTTCCTGCAAAGCGGTAGGGAGATGTTTTAATACCTAACTCCTCTGCTGCAAGACGAC
This sequence comes from Candidatus Caccoplasma sp., assembly GCA_045654605.1. Classification (GTDB taxonomy): domain Bacteria; phylum Bacteroidota; class Bacteroidia; order Bacteroidales; family G3-4614; genus Caccoplasma_A. The sequence continues at coordinate 747 of JAZONU010000182.1, forward strand.
GAATTCCTTCGCGGTTCATTGTAAGAAGTGTTGCATTTGCAGTAGGAATAACATTGTATCCCTCTTTCTCTAATTCGACAAGAGTGGATGTGGCAATAGCCTCTACTTCGGGGATAATAAAATCGGGTTTCTCTTTCTCAATTATTTCGCGAAGTTTAGCTCCGTCTAACATTGATAGTGTGTAAGAACGATGAGCAATTTGCATAGCGGGTGCATTGTCATAACGATCTAATGCCACAACCTCAACACCATATCGTTGCAATTCAATTGCAACCTCTTTGCCTAATTCTCCTGAACCACAGAGAAGAGCTTTGCATCCTTTCTCTGAAAAAATAGTTCCTAATTTAGCCATAACAGATAATATTTAAGTGGTTTATATTGTTTTCAATTACTTTGCAGGGATTTTTAAAACCTGACCTATACGAATAAGATTAGAGTTAATATTATTCGCCTTTTTTAGTGAATTAACACTTATTCCATAACGAGAGGCAATAGCACCTAATGTTTCGCCCGACTTTACTTTATGCGATTTTGCCGAGTTGTTACTACCGGAGTTTGAATAGCTCTCTCCTGCACCGGGAACTTTAAGCATTTTTCCAGCACGAATATTGTTGTTTTTTAAACCATTTAACTCTTTAAGCTTATTAACGCTGGTATGGTATTTCTTCGCAATAGAAGACAACGACTCTCCATTGCGAATTTTATGATATCCATATTCTAATTTAGCTGGTTCAATAGTTTTCTGTCTTGCAAAATACTCTTGACGATAGTTGCTTATTGAGTCTTGTGAGTTCAGATATGCGTATGTTAAATGGATAGGGAGTCTTACATGATAGGGTTTAATATTGCCAGGGATAATATCATTACGATATTGAGGATTTAACTCTCTCAACATATCAATCGAAGCATTTAGAACTGCCGAAATTTGTTGAAGATTTACTCTCTCGTTTATAACAATAGTATCTGTAGCCAATGGAATTTCTGCTGTTACAGGGCAAATATTATGTTCTTCATAATAAGTCATAACATAGTTTGCAGCAATAAAGGCAGGAACATAACCTCTTGTTTCGCTTGGAAGATGGTGATATATGCCCCAGAAATCTCGTTTACCTCCCGATCTTACAATAGCCTTATTCACGTTTCCTGGACCACAATTGTATGCTGCAATTGCAAGACTCCAATCGTTGTATGTGTTGTAAAGCTCTTTAAGATACTTAGCTGCAGCCTCTGATGATTTTATGGGCGAACGACGTTCGTCAACCAATGAGTTTACTTCAAGTCCCAATCCCTTAGCTGTTTTAGGCATAATTTGCCATAGTCCTGCAGCTCCGGCGCGAGATACAGCATTTGGCCGTAATGCCGATTCGATGACAGGCATATATTTCAATTCAAGCGGAAGTCCCTCTTTCTCCAGGGCCTCCTCGAATATGGGGAAATAGTAGTTGCGAAATCCTAATAATGACTCTACAAGTTTCCTGCGTTTTTCAGTATATTGTGAGATATATTCCTTAACAATTTTGTTGTAAGGCATATCAATCAGAGTTGGAAGCTTTGAAAGTCTATCTATATAAACCGAATCAGGATAATCAACATTTTTATTGCTTGAGATACATGTACTGTCGATATTTGTAAATTTCTGCAAATACCAATTTGAGAAGATAGAGTCATTCTCGTATTCAAGACTCTCTATAATAACCATATTATTATCACTGATAGTATCTTTTAATGATACAATATTCAGCGAGTCAGCCTCGTTTTGCAAATCAACCTCTTGAGAAAAAGCCGATGTTACAGATATTACAATTAATGATAGTGTGATGAATATTATCTTTTTCATAGCTATACTAAAAAACAAGAGAACACTGAAGCCCCACAACTGCAGGTGTTTTTACTGTTGGTTCTAAAACTGCAGGAGATAATTTCATTGACACATCGGGCGAAATATCAAATGTATATAATTGTGCGTCAACGTATGCGTCAATCATAGCAAGACCATATACTGCAATCATGCCAACGATACACAAATCTCTATTTCTTCTGTAAAAATCTTTTTTATTCTTTAAAGAGTTCCTGATCCAGCTCATATTATTCTTTATCCACTCCTTATTGTTGCGATAGGAGTAGGGTAAAAAGTTTATATAACTATTAGCATTAGGATCATCGCTATAAGCATCGCGATATGCATTCGAATAGTCGGTATAATACCTATTATTGAAAGATATTCCATAGGACAAGCCCATAAAACCGCCCACAATTATAGGTAATTTCCAATATTTTCGGTTATAAATTTGTCCCGCACCGGGCATAAGAGCCGAATACCATACCGATTTTGTTGGGTCGGGAACAAATATCTCTGTCGAATCTACCGTGATAACCTCAATATCGGTAGTGTCCACCTCCATAATAACATCGTCAGAGCTTAAAAAAAGAGTGTCATTTTCAATTGTCGGACCCTTTATAAACTCTAACCCTTTGTCAACTTCTTGAGCATAAGCATCGCACACAAAGAGCATCAGCAACGTAATAGTTGCAGTTATAAATAACCCTTTTATGTTGATGCATTTAAACACTTATGCTATAAAAATATTAGCTCTCGGCTACAATTTTGTTTAGAATAGTTCTAATCCTTTCAAACTCCTTGTCGTCTTTAAATGGGATAGAGATTTTTCCTTTTCCGTTTTCGTCGCAAACAATCTTAACGCGGGTTTTAAAAACAGATATAAGCTCTTTTTTGTAATCATCATACTCGGGAGCTATCTTTTTTGTCGGTTTTGCATCACTCTCTTTCTCTGCTGTAACCTCTTTTGCTCTCTCTTCAACCTTTCTAACCGAATAGCCATTGGTTTTAATCTCTTCGTAAAGTTTAAGTTGAAGAGATGCGTTATCTACTGAAAGCAGTGCACGAGCATGTCCCATGTCTATAACCTTGTTTTTTAACCCCAATTGAATTTCGGCGGGGAGTTTTAAAAGACGTAAATAGTTTGCTATTGTAGTTCGCTTTTTACCAATCCTTTCGCTTAATTTCTCTTGAGTAAGATTATATTGTTCAATGAGCTTTTGGAAGGTTAAAGCAATCTCCACAGCATTTAAGTCTTCGCGTTGGATATTCTCTATAAGAGCCATCTCCATAACCGTTTCATCTTCAACGGTGCGGACGTATGCAGGCATACTCTTTAATCCCGCAAGTTTAGCTGCACGATATCTGCGTTCTCCTGCAATAATCTGGTATGAACCATTACTCATCTTTCGGAGAGATATTGGCTGTATAATACCCAACTCCTTAATAGATGTTGAAAGTTCAATAAGAGCCTCTTCGTCAAACTCGGTACGAGGTTGGTCGGGATTTGGCTTTATAAGTTCTATATTAATCTCATTAATAGAGGATGAGCCTGAAGTTTTAACTTCATCCATTGTTATTAGGGCATCTAATCCTCTTCCAAGAGCATTACGTTTAAGCATATCTTAAATAAAATTCAAAATAGTTTTTACTCCTTATCAATAATCTCTTTGGCAAGTTGCATATAATTCAATGCACCACGAGAATCGGGATCATAAAGAAGAACCGGCAATCCGTGGCTTGGAGCCTCACTCAATCTTATATTACGTTGAATGGCTGTTTTAAATACCATATCGCCAAAGTGTTGTTTAAGTTCGTCGAAAATTTGATTTGCCAAACGGAGGCGAGAATCGTACATTGTTAACAAGAAACCCTCTATCTCCAATTGCGGATTAAGTTTCGATTTGATAATCTTAATGGTATTTAAAAGTTTGCTAATACCCTCAAGTGCAAAGTACTCTGCTTGAACAGGAATTATAACACTATCTGCGGCAGTAAGCGAGTTTACAGTTATAAGACCTAATGAAGGAGAACAATCTATTAAAATATAATCATAATCGTCTTTAATCTCCGCAAGTTGTTTCTCGAGCATTCTCTCGCGGTTCTCCATATTCAAAAGTTCTAATTCTGCACCAACAAGGTCGATACGCGAAGGAATAACGTGCATATTTCTAACACAGCTCTCCATAACAGCGTCCGAAGCACTTTGTGTTCCAATCAAACATTCGTATGTAGAAATTTCACACCCCTTAGCATCAAGTCCAACACCGGAAGTGGCATTAGCTTGAGGGTCTGCATCAATCATTAATACTCGTTTATCAAGAGCAGCAAGCGATGTTGCTAAATTTATGGAGGTTGTAGTCTTTCCAACGCCTCCTTTTTGATTTGCTATTGCAATTATTTTTCCCATAGTTCGGTTATTACGATTTACAAAATAAGCAAATTTTATCAAATAGTAGTATCTTAATTTTGAATAAACTTCCCAAATTGTTGATAAGTTTTTTAGATGGTATAAAAATTGGGTAGAAAAAAGGATTTTTTTGATGAAAACTTTTTACTACCTTTGTACCATAAATCAAAATTTACCAAAAGTTTAGTAAAAGAAACTTTGCAAACAGAAGCGAATATTTCTTAACTAATGACTAAAAACTAACAGCTAAAATGTATCGATCCTTTTTCTTCTATCGTGAATGACAAAGGCACCATATAAGTCAATATCACGAGTTTTTTAAGTCTGTACGATTAAACCCGAATTCGACACAGACAATTGTTTAATTTAAATTTTAATTTATGGGTCTGATTCTTTTATATCTATTTGGTGCATTAGGTATTTCATTTCTTTGTTCAATATTAGAGGCTGTATTACTATCAACTCCTATGTCGTATATATCAATGAAAGAGGAGGAGGGGAATAAAACAGCAAAACTTCTAAAAAAATATAAGTCTGAAATTGACGGTCCTGTAGCCGCTATTCTTTCACTAAACACAATAGCCCATACCATTGGTGCGGCAGGAGTAGGAGCAGAGGCAGGAAAGGTATTCGGAGAAGAGTACTTTGGTGTAATATCTGCAATTCTTACAATTCTTATTTTGGTATTCTCTGAAATTATTCCAAAGACTATAGGCGCAAATAGTTGGAGAACATTAGCATTGTCCTCAACCAAAATAATCAGGGTGTTGATTATAATAACATATCCTTTTGTAAAACTATCGGAGTTTATTACAAAACTATTCGATAGAGGAGAACAAACAACCGTTAGTCGCGAAGAGGTGTCGGCTATGGTTAACGTAGGAGTAGAGGAGGGCGTATTTCAATTAAAAGAGAAAAAAATCATCCAAAACTTTATAAAACTTGATAGTGTGTTGGCTGAGGATGTTATGACTCCAAACTTAGTGGTGGAGAGTGTTCCCGAGACAATGACAATGAAAGAGTTTTATGCTTTAAAAGAGTTGTCTCACTCGCGTATTCCCGTATATAAAGATAATAAAGATTATATAACAGGATACATTTTGAGGGCAACCGTATTGGAACGCTTGGCTGAAGATAAGTTTGACATAAAACTATCACAGATAATGCGACCTATACTGTCGTTTGGTGAGGATGAGTCTGTATCGGCAATATGGGAAAAGATGCTCGAAAGCAAAGAACATATTTCTGTGATTACAGACGAATATGGCTGTATGCGAGGATTGGTAACAATGGAGGATGTGATTGAAACAATGCTCGGAGTTGAGATTGTTGATGAGTATGACAAAACTGAAGATATGCAGAAGTTAGCTCGTGAACGCTGGCAAAAGATGCGTCAGCAACGAGTAACAAAATCTGTTTCAAAGAAATAAAGTTTAAAAAGACTTCCTGATTTGGAAGTCTTTTTTATAACAGCTAATGCTTATGGAGAAGATAATACGACAAGCGACGTCAGAAGATTCGGGAGTAATAGCCAAAGTTGTTTTGCTTGCAATAGGTGTGGATATAGAACATCTCGAACTTCATACATCCCCCTTTAATTATGAGTTGATAAAAGCATTAGCAGAGAGAGAAGATAGTCAATACTCATACAAGAATTGCTATGTGTGTGAGGTGGATGGTGTTGTTGCAGGGGCAATATGTAGTTATGATGGAGCAAGGCTCTATGTGTTACGTCAAGCTCTGTTTGAAGAGTTGCAACGCCGAGGTACAGCTCTCAGCAAAAGGATAACAGATGAGTGCGAAAGTGGAGAGTTATATATCGACTCCCTTGCAGTATTTAAAGAGTATCGAGGTCGTGGCATAGCAAAACAGCTGATTGCAAAAGTAGAGGAGAAGTCTCTTGAACTCAAAATCCCCGTATTGGGTTTATTGGTAGATGATGAAAACCCCAATGCTGTTAAACTTTACGAATCATTAGGCTTCTGTCCTATAAATATACGTGAGTTTATGGGAATACCTATGACTCACATGCAAAAACGGTTGAGTAAGGTATTGTAAAACAAAAAGCCTCAATAATCGTTTTGATTATCAAGGCTTTTTTCTCGGTCGGGATGACTGGATTCGAACCAGCGACAACACGCCCCCCAGACGTGTACTCTAACCGGGCTGAGCTACATCCCGAATCTTGTCTGATTGCGGGTGCAAAGGTAATCAAATATTTTTATTCTGCAAAAGAGGAGTGGAAAAAAATAGCCGAAAATGGCAACTCCGAAAGCTTAAACTTCTATGATATAAGAGTTCACGTCTTTGCATAAAATTAAATTGTTACTTATAATTTATAACAATAAGGATTGTAAAAACATATAAATTGTTCGAATATTGCAAATTCATACTCAAAATTTCAAAAATTATTAATCAAACATACATTTGTATTTAAAAATATTATATATTTGTACTATTAATTTGTAATTCAAAAAGCATATTATATGG
>JAZONU010000183.1:0-2285 GCA_045654605.1 Candidatus Caccoplasma sp.
AAAAAGCTTGTATTTGTAGGTTTTAACCTTCTTTCTACTGCAGAAGACAAGATGATGTCGATGTTTAAAGATATGGGAGTTGCAGATTTTTATTGGGATTATAACCTTCCAATAGATAACGATGTCTATTCCATATCATCGCTATCAATGGCTCAAAATCGCGAAAGTTATCCATCGGCATACAATATAAATGACCCCAAGATTACCTCGTTCCCCGATATTGAATTGGTGGCAATACCATCAAATATAGGGCAAACAAAATATGCAGGAGAGGTAATAAAAAATTTGTTATCACAAAATCCTAATGCTGATGCGGGAAATACCGTGGTGGTATTACCCGATGAAAAACTACTTCTTCCAATGTTGTATTCAATACCATCATCTGTTGAGTCTGTGAATATAACAATGGGTTATCCTTTGAGTGAAACACCTCTATATTCTCTTTTTAAGTCAATCTTTGAAATGTTGATAAAGGCAAAGCAGAGTGATAATGGGGGGGTGAAATATTATCATCAGGATGTTTTGTCATTATTACAGCAACCTTATGTAAGAACCTTGCACAAAGAATTGGTAGAGGAGTTTTCTAAAAATATAAAATCTAATAACTTGGTTTATGTAAATGAAGAGGATATTCCTGAAGAACTAAGATATTTATTTATTCCATTAACCGATAATAATGAAATATTCAGCTATATAGTAATCATTATTGAAAAGATTTTAAATGATGTTGGTGATAACGATTTAATAACAAAGGAATTTCTTTTTTACTACAAAACAATAATAAACCGACTACATGCTATAACAAAAGAGTTTCCGGTAAAAGGACATACTCTGTTTAAATTGATAGAGAAAATGAGTGCAGGAGTTAAAGTTCCATTTAATGGAGAACCTTTATCTGGTTTGCAAATAATGGGAGTTCTCGAAACTCGTGCATTGGATTTTGAGAATGTAATAATTTTATCGATGAACGAAGGGGTGTTCCCTGCCGATTCTCGTGGCGATACATTTATTCCATATAATGTACGTAAAGGGTTTGGAATGTCCTCTTACGAACAACGCGACGGTATAGCTGAATATTATTTTTATCGCTTGATATCTCGTGCAAAACGAGTCTATCTAACCTATGATACAAGAGTTGAAGGAGTTAAGGTTGGTGATGTAAGTAGATTTGTCTATCAGCTAAAATATCAGTATCTCGCGAACATAAAATCCTTTACCGAGAAGAATATAAACTATTCAATAAAATTACCTCAAGAGCAAGAATTAAAAATTGAAAAGAGAGGAGAGGTATTAAATAAATTAAAAGATTTTTATAAGGGTGGAGGTCGTAGCTTGTCTGCATCAAGTATAAATGAGTATATTGATTGTCCGTTAAGATTTTATTTCTCAAAAGTAGAGAAGATACAAGATTCAAATAAAGTATTGGAGGATGTAGATGCTTCGATATTTGGAACCATCTATCATGAAATAATGCAAAAGATTTATACTCCTTACGAAGGGAAAATAATAACTCCTGAAGTTATAGATGAAATTCTTTCCGACAAAAAGAATATAGAAGATATTATGCTTACCTCCTTTGCAACAAATTATTATAATTCAAAATCTCCCAGACCATTAACAGGACGTCTTTATTTGCGAGGAGAGATAATAAAAAAAATGGTTGAAAAAACCCTCGATATTGATCGATTGAGAACACCTTTTAAAATGCTCAAAACGGAGTTGGGAATTAATACAGCTCTAAAACTTTCTAACGATAGGGAGGTTCAAGTAAAAGGATTTATAGATAGACTTGATTTGGAAGATAAATTTATAAATATAATAGATTACAAGAGTGGTCAGGCGGTAATAGAATTTAACTCCATAGATAGTTTATTTGTATTAGGTAAGGAGAGAAAGAAACAAGTTTTACAACTTATGTTCTATGTCTTTTTGATAAAAAAGGCAATTGCTGATACAATTAATGGAATAGATATTAATGAAAAAGTAAAAACCTTGATGAAAAATGCCGGAATAAAAGAGGGTAATTACAATAATGTATTTGTTCCAGGGCTATATTCGTTTGAAAGATATTTTAAAGGCAAATTTGAGTGGCAAATAAAACAAAAGGTGGATAGAAGATTTGAATTGGTATATATTGAACCGGCAAGCGATTTGTATGATGAATATATGTCTCGATTAGAAGAGGTTATATCATCCATATTTGATGAAGATATTCCATTTACCCAAGCAAAAGATGTTGAAAGTTGTAAATATTGCCCATATATAAATATATGTAAACGCTAAAT
>JAZONU010000184.1:0-5542 GCA_045654605.1 Candidatus Caccoplasma sp.
ATCGAAAGCGGTGATGCAACAGTTTTGGAGTACAATATGAAGGCTATTCGCAAACGTGATATTCCTCTACTTAGAAGAAAAATAGGTATTGTATTTCAAGATTTCCAACTCTTAATAGATCGTTCTGTTCAAGACAATTTAGAGTTTGTTTTAAAAGCAACAGGGTGGAAAGATAAAAATGATATTGCCAATAGGGTAGAGTACGTTCTAACTATGGTTGGGATGCAAAACAAAAACTATAAAATGCCTCACGAACTTTCAGGTGGTGAGCAACAACGAATTGTTATTGCAAGAGCAATGTTAAACTCCCCTCAAATTATCCTTGCAGACGAGCCAACTGGTAATTTAGACCCCGAAACAGGTAACCAAATTACTCAACTTTTACACGATATTTGTAAAAATGGAACTGCAGTAATTATGACAACACACAATCATAATTTATTAACCTCGTTCCCAGGTAGAGTTATAAAATTCTGCAATAAACATATAAGTGAGATAAATAGCGAAAATAGAAACGAAATAATATAAATAAAAAAATGAAGGTCCTTAAATTTGGTGGAACATCAGTTGGTTCTGCACAACGAATGAAAGATGTCGCTAAAATTATTTGCGACGGAGAACAAAAGATTGTTGTACTTTCTGCTATGTCGGGAACAACCAATACTTTGGTTGAAATTTCGGACTATCTTTACAAAAAGAATCCCGAAGGTGCTAACGAAATAATTAACTCTCTTCAAAAGAAATATGATGTTGTTATAAACGAACTATTCTCAACTGAAGAGAGCAAAATTGCAGCAAAAGAGAGATTAAATCTCAACTTTGAGTTAATCCGTTCATTCACAAAATCACTATTTACTCTTTTTGAAGAGAAAGTTGTTTTGGCTCAAGGAGAATTAATGTCAACTGCATTAGTTAATATGTACTTGAATGAAATTGGTGTTAAATCAGTTCTTATTCCTGCATTAGATTATATGCGCATCGACAAAAATGATGAGCCTGATACTCTTTATATAAAAGAGCACCTTCCAAAGCTACTTGAAAGCGAGAAAGATGCTGAAATATACATTACTCAAGGATATATATGCCGTAACCCATATGGTGAAATTGACAACCTTAAACGCGGTGGTAGCGACTACTCTGCTTCATTGATAGGTGGTGCAATATTGGCTGATGAAATTCAAATTTGGACAGATATTGATGGTATGCATAACAATGACCCTCGTATTGTTGAGGGAACAAAACCTGTTCGCGAACTCTTCTTTGAAGAGGCTGCAGAGTTAGCATACTTCGGTGCAAAAATCCTTCACCCAACTTGTATTCTTCCTGCGAAAATAAACAACATTCCTGTTCGTCTATTGAACACAATGCAACCCGATGCTCCAGGGACAACAATTTACAACAACTCTGAAAGTGGTACAATCAAAGCTGTTGCAGCTAAAGATGGTATTACTGCAATTAAAATCAAATCGGGACGTATGTTGTTAGCATACGGATTCTTACGAAAAGTATTTGAGATATTCGAAAGCTATCGTACACCAATCGATATGATTACAACTTCAGAGGTTGGTGTTTCGGTTACAATTGACAACACAAAATACCTTCAAGAGATACTTGATGACCTTAAGAAATTCGGAACAGTTACTGTTGACGAAGATATGGTTATTGTTTGCGTTGTAGGAGACTTAGAATGGAACAATGTTGGTTTTGAATCTAAAGTATTGGATGCTATGAAAGATATTCCTGTTCGTATGGTATCATACGGAGGTAGCAACTACAATATTTCAATGCTTATTAAAGCTGAAGACAAAAAACGCGCATTAGTTTCGTTGAGCAAAGAGTTATTTTAAACATTGTATATGAGAGAAATAACAAACAATTTCCCTATTGAGAAGTTCAAGGAGATTCAAACTCCCTTCTACTTTTACAACACCAATTTATTGAAAGCTACATTAGCTACAATTAATACAGAGGTTAGTAAATATGAGAATTATCATGTTCACTATGCTGTCAAAGCTAATGCCAATCCAACAATATTAGGCATAATAAAAGAGTCTGGATTGGGTGCTGATTGTGTAAGTGGTGGAGAGGTAGAGGCTGCTCTAAAAGCAGGATTTGCACCTGAGAAAATTGTATTTGCAGGTGTAGGAAAAAGCGATTGGGAAATTACTCTTGCATTAGAGGCTGGTATAAGCTGTTTTAACGTAGAGTCAATTCCGGAATTGGAAAACATAAACCGAATAGCAAAAGAGATGAATAAATGTGCATCTATTGCTCTTCGTATAAACCCCAATGTAGATGCTCATACACACAGCTATATTACAACAGGATTAAGCGAAAATAAATTTGGAATAGATATAACTCTCATTGATAAAGTATTAGATAAGCTAACAGAACTTAACAATATTAAACTCACAGGGTTACATTTCCATTTTGGTTCACAAATAACCGATATGGACTCGTTTAGAAGTTTGGCAATCAGGGTTAATGAGATACAGGAAATTTTCTATCGCAGAATGATAATCGTTGAGAGTATTAATGTAGGTGGAGGATTGGGAGTAGATTACCAAAACCCTGATAAAAATGCTATTCCAACATTTCATGAATACTTCGAAACATTCCGTAAGCATTTGGCATTGCGCCCAATTCAACAATTGCATTTTGAATTAGGACGTTCTGTTGTGTGTCAATGTGGTTCTCTTATATCAAAGGTATTGTATGTTAAAGAGGGTGTTGATAAAAAATTTGTTATACTTGATGCAGGAATGACAGAACTAATCCGTCCAGCTCTTTATCAAGCATATCACAAAATTGAGAACTTGTCGGCTAATACTTCTGAAAAAGAGTTATATGATGTGGTTGGTCCAATATGCGAGTCATCAGACTGCTTTGGCAAGGCAATAGAGCTACCACAAACTGAACGTGGAGATATATTTGCTATACGTTCGGCTGGTGCATACGGAGAGATTATGGCTTCACAATACAATTGCAGAAGATTACCTAAGCCATACTTCTCAGATACAATATAAGAGATTATATATAAACAAATAACCTCCAGAGATTACTCTTTGGAGGTTATTTGTTATAAATATATTCACAATTAAGCTTTCAACCAAGAATATTTAGAAACACTATAAATAGGCACAAATGGAATAATTATTGGAGTTCTTTTTATATACACCCTAAACTCAGGATCATTACCATACGTCTCCATTTGACGAAGTTCAATTCTACGGGCACCACTAAACATAACATATACAATTCCAATATATCCCAGTAAAGCAATTATCCATTGTCCAAAAGAGCAAGATGTTCCAAAACAAAATATAAAACAACCTGTCCACATTAAAATCTCTCCAAAATAATTAGGACAGCGAACTATTTTATATAAACCTTTATCTACAAACCTATTAGGATTAATTTTTTTAGCACTATTTTTTTGAGCATCAGCAATTGTCTCTGTTAAGAATCCAAATAATGCAATCACAGAACCTAACCAAGCAGCAACTTCATTTCCATGGAAAATACTATTATTCAAATAAAAAGTTACAGGACTTACCTGTCCTACATATAATAATGCACATGATATCCATATCATAAACATCACAAAAAGAGGTTTTTTTGTTGTATTATCAGGTTGATATAAAATCTTTTTGTACGATGCAGACTTTTTCTCTCTAACAAATAGATACCCTGCCAATCTTAAACCATATACAAACAACACACCACATAAAATAGCAGATGGTGGAGTAATTACATCTCCAAAAATAATTGCTGTAGTAAGTGCTAAAGCCGAAATTGATAGGCCATAACCAATACTAAAAAAATAGATAAAATAAAACCAACCCACAGCCGAAACCAATAATGATACAGCCAAAAGAACCCACAAATAACTCATAATATTTCTTTTTTAATCCATTATATAATAAATGTTCCCTTTTGCAAAGATATATCTTTATTCAGTAATTTTCAATCTACGAATATTATCATTGTAAAAATATAACTACATTTTTATTATATATAAACAATTCCTAAGCATATTAACTATTTATGAAAACGTGTAAGCATAAAACATAAATATAATAAACATTTAATAAGATTTTTTATATGGCAACAATAAAGATCAAATTCCGTCCATCAAAAATTAATAGACGAGAAGGTTCAATTTATTATCAAATAATTCACAATAGAGTATCTCGTCAACATAGTAGTGGTTATCTTCTATATGAAGAAGAATGGGATAACCACTTATTACAAGTAATCTTTCCTAAATATGATGAAAAGAGAAAACGTTATTTAGAAGAAATTAGTAATAAAATTCAAAAAGATATTAAACGCCTTCAAAAGATTATATTCAAAATGGAAAATAATTTCATAAGATACACATCGAATGATGTAATAAAAGAGTTCACAACATATCACCCTGAAAATTATCTTTTTGAATTTATGAAACAGGAGATAGATAACATAAAAGCAATAGGGAAAATCCGCACGTCAGAAACATATGCTGCGACACTTAGTAGTTTAAAAAAATTTAGAAATAACCAAGATTTACTATTAGACGATATGGATTCAAATATAATAATGTCCTACGAAGCATATCTAAAAAATAACGGAGTAAGCCATAACTCTTCATCATTCTATATGCGTAATCTTAGAGCCATATATAATAAAGCCGTAGAAAAAGGAATTACCTCTCAACATTATCCATTCAAAAGAGTCTATACTGGGGTAGATAAAACTATAAAACGTGCATTACCACTTAATGCAATTAAAAAAATAAAAGAGTTAGATTTTTCATTAAATCCAACTTATGACTTTGCACGAGATATGTTTCTCTTCTCTTTTTATACAAGAGGAATGTCATTTGTAGATATGGCATACTTACAAAAAAAGAATTTAGCAAACGGCATATTATCTTACTGTAGGCGAAAGACTCGTCAACAAATATTCATTAAATGGGAAAATTGCATGCAAAATATTCTTGATAAGTATGATACATCTAAATCATCATACCTATTACCAATCATTAATCCTCACAGTCAAATAGAAGAAAGGAAGCAGTATATCTATGCTGCACATAACATCAACAGATGCTTGAAAATTATTAGTAATAATTTAGGATTCACAATCCCATTAACATTATATGTAAGTCGTCATTCATGGGCAAGCATAGCCAAAAGCAATAATATCCCTATATCAATTATCAGTGAAGGAATGGGACACGATTCAGAAACAACCACACGCATTTATCTTGCATCATTGGATTCAGCTGCGATTGACAATGCTAACAATAAGATATTAAAATTATTATAACGAGAAAGTAATTATTAAGAATCATAACATTCTCTTTGTAAGAGAAATTATTTATTTGCAAATATAAATACTTTTAATCATTTGCTACCATTTTATTATAAAAATTTTTGAATAAAATAATAATAATCTCGGGCTTAATATATCTATGTTAAGCACAATCATCAATCCTCCTCAATCAAACCTCTAATTATAAAGGTATTATAAAATATGAATTTCTCTTACAAAGAGA
>JAZONU010000185.1:0-1478 GCA_045654605.1 Candidatus Caccoplasma sp.
CTCTATTTTATATGTTTCTGTTTTTGCCATATAATATATAAACGTGCCAAAAAGCGATGCAAAGTTAATTAAAAATTTTCCTTCGGCAAAATAAGTTGGGGTAAAACCCTCATTTTTTTGTGTTTTTATCTCTATTTCTTATTTTTGAGCATATAATTCTACTCTAAATACTGTTCCTTTGCCCAATTCGCTTTCTCTTACATATACTCTTCCGCCATGATACTCCTCAACTATACGCTTAACTAATGCCAGTCCCAACCCCCAACCTCTCTCTTTTGTTGTATATCCGGGTCGGAATATGGTTTTTAAATTTTTTCGAGCAATACCTTTTCCTGTATCGGCTATATCAATATAGAAGACATCAACATCTTGCATCAATTTTATCTTTAGTGTTCCGGTTCCCGACATTGCATCAATGGCATTTTTACATAGATTTTCTATTACCCACTCCATAAGGGGGATGCACATTTTCACAGGGGTTGTTACTTCTTCAATATCTACGTCGAACTTTATTTTGCTTGAGGCTCTTCGCTGCATATATTCTGCTGAACTTCTAATAACTTGAGATATATTTGAAGGTGTTAATTCGGGAGACGATCCTATCTTTGAAAACCTTTCTGCGATAACTGACAGACGGGTTACATCTTTTTCCATATCGGAAAGTAGATTTTTATCTATCTCATTCATTTTCAGCACTTCAACCCACGCCATTAATGATGATATTGGTGTTCCAAGCTGATGTGCTGTCTCTTTAGAGAGTCCCACCCATACCTGATTTTGTTCTGCTCGCTTACTATTCATCAATGCTATATATGCTATAAACAAGAATAAAATCATTACTCCTAATTGCACATAGGGGAAGAGGGATAGGTATTTTAACATTATGGAGTCATCGTAATAGAGGTATTGTTTGGTATTTTCATCAATGGGTACCTCTATTACATTTCCTGCCTCTTTATACTCTTGATACTTTTCTGTCAGATAAGGGATATCGTTTTGTGATGTATTGGCGTTTCCCATAACATTACCCTCCTCATCTACAATTATCACAGGTATCGAGGAATTGCTCTGCAAAATTTTAAGTATTAAAGCAAAATCGGTATTGGTTTCGCTTGCAGCCAAACGTGTTGCCTCTGCCCATATCTCCATCTTCTTCAACTCTTCTTTAGAGAGGTCTTGAACCAATTTATCTGAAAAATATAGAAATGAGGCTACCAATAAAAGTGATATTGAGATAAATATTATCTTAAACTTTTGACGCCTACGATATATGTTTCGCATATCTGTTTACAGTTTTAATTATTGATTGTTTTTATTCTAAAAAACGTATTTGTTCCAAATTTATTATAAATTACTATAATTTCAAAACTGCTTTTTTATTGGTTTATTCTCTTCTTGCTTCAGTATAAAAAAAACGAGGAACTCTTTCTGAGCTCCTCGTTCGGCTTATAAATAGTATTATCTATTATTCTGCGTTA
>JAZONU010000186.1:0-2142 GCA_045654605.1 Candidatus Caccoplasma sp.
AAACTCCTTTATTCAAAAAATAGAGAATAAGGGAGTTTTTTATGTTCATTATTATGTAATATAAAGAAAAAGTTTGTAAATTTGTAAGGTTGTATGTTCAATTCACTATTGATAGCTAAATTAAAATTCTATGTCGGAAGATAAGAACAAAGAGAGTTTGCGAATTAGACTCAATCAATACCTTGAAGAGAACCAACAACGAAAAACGCAAGAACGTTATTTTGTACTTGATATAGTAAGTGAGACATCAAAAAAATTTGATGCAGAATTTATTCTGAATGAAACACTTAACCGGGGTATCAGAATTAGTAGAGCAACAGTATATAATACATTATCTACTTTCGTTGATGCTCAAATTTTAAGAGAGCATGAGTTTGAAGGTAAAAAATACTTTGAAAGGACTCCACTATCTCAAATCTACGTCAGATTGATATGTACAAAATGCGGGAAAATTAAAGATGTTAAAGATACAGACACAATAAGTGCTGTTAATAGGAAAAAATATGGTAAATTTTTAACATCGTATAGTACCATAGCAATATATGGGCTTTGTAGTTCGTGCGTAAATGCAAAAAGAAAAGCTACGCTTAAAGCTAAACTAATTGCAAAAGAGAAAAATTTAGAAAACAAAAAGAAAATATTAAATAACAAAAAAAATAAATAAGCACAGGTATGAAAGTAGATGTGTTATTAGGATTACAATGGGGTGATGAAGGTAAAGGTAAAGTGGTTGACGTTCTTACCCCCGAGTATAGTGTAATTACACGTTTCCAAGGCGGACCTAATGCAGGTCACACTCTTGTTTTTAACGGAGAGAAATATGTATTGCGTTCAATTCCTTCAGGGATTTTCCAAGGTGGGAAAATAAACATCATCGGAAATGGAGTTGTATTGGATCCAATTTTGTTCAAACAAGAAGCTGTTGCTTTGGCAGAAAGCGGACACGATTTAAAATCGCGTTTGTATATCTCAAAAAAAGCGCACCTTATTATGCCTACTCACCGTATGTTAGATGCCGCTTATGAGGCAGCAAAAGGTGATGCTAAAATTGGTACAACAGGAAAAGGTATCGGTCCTACATATACAGACAAAGTAAGCCGTAACGGACTACGTGTTGGAGATATTTTGGAAAACTTCGACCAAAAATATGCTAAAGCAAAAGCTAAACACGAGCAAATACTAAAATCTTTAAACTTTGAGTACAATATTGATGCTTTGGAGCAAGAATTCTTTGAAGCATTAGATTATCTAAAAGAGTTTAAATTAATTGATAGCGAGCATGTAATCAACAACCTTCTTAAAGAGGGAAAAAGCATGTTGGCAGAGGGTGCTCAAGGTACATTGCTTGATGTTGATTTTGGTTCATATCCATTTGTAACTTCATCAAACACAGTATGTGCTGGTGCTTGCACTGGTATGGGTATTGCACCTACAAAAATTGGTAAAGTATATGGTATCTTCAAAGCATATTGTACTCGCGTAGGTAGTGGTCCATTCCCTACTGAGTTGTTTGACGAAGTTGGCGAAACAATCTGCAAAAATGGTAACGAGTTTGGCGCTGTAACAGGACGTAAACGTCGTTGCGGTTGGATTGACCTTGTAGCTTTGAAATATGCAATTATGATTGATGGTGTAACCGATTTGATTATGATGAAGAGCGACGTTCTTGATTCTTTTAAAACAATCAAAGCTTGTGTTGCATACAAAATGAATGGCGAGGTTGTAACAGAATTCCCATTCTCAATTGAAGAGGATATTGAACCTATCTACAAAGAACTTCCAGGATGGAATTGTGATATGACAAAAATGCAATCAGAGGATGAATTCCCCGTTGAGTTCAAAAACTACATCAAATTCTTGGAGGATGAATTGGAAGTGCCTATCAAGATTGTATCTGTTGGTCCAGACAGAGCACAAACAATTGTTAGAAAATAATATTTATTACATATTAACAGCATTGAGAGTTCGGTTATTAACCGAACTCTTTTTTTATATCACTCTATAAATATCATATAAATTAAAATATTACGAATATTATTATTACTTTTGCGTAACATAAAACGCAAAATATATATTATAGAAGAAAAGATAAATTAAGAATATAAATATTCAATTTTTGTTAGAGCTTTTGCTCTTATTCTC
>JAZONU010000187.1:0-6816 GCA_045654605.1 Candidatus Caccoplasma sp.
ATTGAGCAGCTTTGTCTTGGTTACCCTCTTTAAGAGCGATTAGACCTTGGTTCATTTGAACTTGAGCAGCATCAGCAGCGATGTTAGCAGCTTTCTCAAACCAAGCGTTAGCGTCAGAGAAGTTACCCATTTCGAAGCAAACCATACCTGCATTGTTGAATGCACGGAAGTCGCTAGGGAAGTACTCAGCAGCTTTAGCGTAGATGTAAAGTTGTTGCTCTTTGTCAGAAGACAATGTACCAGCGTAAAGAAGCTCCTCTAGTGAAAGTTCTTTAGGATCTGTAGCTACAAGAGCCATGATCTCTTCGTCAGATTTACCGATCAAGTCGATGCTTGCAGTAATTCTTGAGTAACGAAGTTGAGGAAGGATCTCCTCAGCAAGAACTTTGAATGTGCTTGACATGTTTTTGATCTCTTTCTCGCGTTGAGCAGGATCGTTGTACATTGAAAGAACACGAAGGATAAGTTCTTTATCTTGAATGCTTGATTTCTCAACTAAAGTTTTGAAACCATCCCAATCTTGAGCAGTGAATTTACCAGTAACCTCTGTTGCGATAGTATCTTTTTTAAGTTGTTTGTTAAGATATTTCATTGTGTTATTCTCACGTTTCTCTGCAAGTTTGTAGTTAAGGTCATAACCACCATCAGGAGAAGCGTATGAAGAAATTTCAATACCTTTCAACTCTTTTCTGTCATCAGATTTAGTTTCGTTTACTTTTGCATTCAAAGCTGCCATTTCCTCGCTTTTCAACTCTTTTGAGCGAATGTTAGCTTGTTGGATAAGGAATTTGATATCTGCGTTGCAAGTCTCGTTGATGATGCGTTGGAAAGCGTCGTCAGCGATAGCTGGTTTAATTTTGTTAACATCAGCAAGTTCTGCTGTTGCAATGATACCATCAGCAACTTTAACTCTCTCTAATGAATAAGTTTTAGTTCCTCTTTTGTTAGTAACCTCAAAACCTAACCATAGCTCAGATTTTTTCATAGCTGGAACGTAATCGAATGATACAGGCATTGTGATAGTTCCACCCATTTTGTACTCGATTTCTTCGTTGTTTCCAACAATTTTCTCACCTTGGTAAACGAATGGAGTTCCTGCAGTCTCTCCGTCAGCATAAACCAAATAAGGAGTAACTGTTACAGTAACTCTTTTTTTGAAGTATTTCTCTGGGAATACTCCTGTAATGGTTGCTTCAACTTTTCCTGCTACAACTTCAAGTGGACTTGGAGTTACAGTGAAATCCTCAGAAGTCATTGAGCCCATTTTACATCCTGAAATTACTACCAATAAGGCAAGTAATAAAGGTAAATAAAGTTTTTTGTTCATAATTAAATTTCTTTTTGTTGATAATTTATTGTTGTGATCTCTATAAAACATATCAAAAAGTTCCTAATTTACAGATAGGATAGCTAAATCCATCTTTTGCCGTATTTTTACCGCAAGGTGTAAATTATGCTACAAATGTACTGCTTTTTTGTTAATTTACATCAATTTACAACCATTTTTTTGATTTGATAACATTAATCTATTAATATTTAGATATAGAGAGTACCCTTTGTAGAGTCTGTTTTAAGCCTTGTTTATATAAAATTGAAATAACTTACTATAACCCTTATCGAAAATCAAAGATTAATTATTCCTTATTTCGAGGGTGATATAGTAGAATTTCGCGTCGTAGAAATTCTCTATCAAGGTGAACATAAATTTCAGTGGTGGCAATACTCTCATGTCCTAACATTTGTTGAATTGCTCTTAAGTTTGCACCACCCTCAAGGAGGTGAGTGGCAAATGTGTGTCGTAGAGAGTGAGGACTGATTTTTTTCTTTATATTACAAGCCTTGCACTGATGTTTTATAATATAAAAAATCATAACTCTTGAGAGTTGCCCTCCACGGCGATTTAAGAAAAGAATATCTTCGCATCCCTTTTTGATATTTAAGAGCCTACGGCTTTCTAAGTAGAGCTTAATCTCTTTAATTGTACTCTCTGCGACAGGAATAATTCTCTGCTTTTTCCCTTTGCCTTCAACAATAATGAAGCCTTCGTCAGGGTATATGTTTGAGATTTTTAAATTCACTAACTCTGATACGCGCAAACCGCAACCATACATAACCTCAATGATAGTTTTGTTTCTATGGCTTTCCGGTAATGACAAATCAAAATTGTCGGTAAGACTATTTACCTCTTCTATTGTCAAAACTTCGGGAAGATGTTTGCCTAATTTAGGGGATTCGATATTTGTTAGGGGGTCAGATTTGATATATCCGTCTATTAGCAAAAATTTATAAAATGATTTTATCCCCGATATAATTCTGGCTTGAGATCGTGGGCAGATACCCATATCGTGAAGGGTTGATAAAAATTGTAAGATGTCTGCCTCCTCAAATGTTTTAATAGTGTAGTTATCGCAATTTAGGAAGCTGATAAATTTATTGAGGTCATTCAAATAGGCTTCGATGCTATTATCTGAAAGTCCCCGTTCCAATCTTAGATAGGTGGTGTATTTGTTAAACAGATTTTTTTCTTTATTATCAGCTACCATATAAATTGTTCTAATAAAATTTATTACTTTTGCCTTTGCGTATTGTGCTTTGTTGAGAAAAGCAATAAAAACAATGCAAAATTAAATAAAATTTCTGTTATGAAGATACTTATAATTAATGGACCCAATCTTAATTTGTTAGGAAAAAGAGAAGAGGGGATATATGGCAGAGTGGGATTTGATGAATATCTCTCATCTTTGAAGGAAAAATATAATGAAGATGAAATAATCTATTTTCAATCAAATCATGAGGGCGATATAATAGATACTCTACACAGCTATGGATTTGGAGAGGCTGATGCCATTGTATTGAATGCAGGAGCATATACCCATACATCAATAGCCATATCTGATGCCATAAGAGCAATAAAAGTTCCTGTAATAGAGGTTCATATCTCAAATGTGAGTGCGAGAGAGGAGTATCGCCATATCTCATACATTTCAGCATCATGTATGGGAACGATAACAGGTTTTGGATTAGATTCTTACAGACTTGCCATAGAGGCAGTTAAAAATATAAAGAAATAATATGTTTACCGAAGAGGAATTAGATCAATATATTCAGGCACATATCGACCCCGAAGGAGAGTTGCTCAGCCGTTTAAATAGGGATACGAATGTAAAATTGGTGCGTTCAAGAATGTTGTCGGGGCATGTGCAAGGCCGCATGTTAAAGATGTTTTGCCGAATGATAAATGCCAAAAGGGTTTTGGAGTTGGGGACCTTTGTTGGATATTCTGCTCAATGTTTTGCGGAGGCACTTCCTGAGGACGGAATAATATACACAATAGAGGAGAATGACGAATTGGAAGATTTCATAAATGAATATCTTGTAGAGTCTCCCAATAAAGACAAAATTAAACTTTTAATGGGCGATGCAAAAGCCATAATCCCAACGCTTGATGAGGAGTTTGATATGGTCTTTATCGATGCAGACAAGAGGGAGTATTGTGAATATTACGAATTGGTATTTCCAAAAGTACGAAAGGGGGGCTTTATGCTTGCCGATAATACACTATGGTCTGGTAAAATACTCGATGACTCGGAGCATGATCCTCAAACCGAAGGTTTAAGACGTTTTAATGATATGGTTGCTGCTGATGAGAGAGTCGAAAAAGTTTTTGTGCCATCGAGAGATGGATTAACCATTATTTATAAAAAGTAAACAACTATGGAAACAACACGACAAAGCAAAATAAATCGTTTATTACAAAAAGAGCTGGGAGAGATATTTTTAACCGAGACAAAAAAGATGCAGGGAACATTGGTTTCGGTAAGTATTGTCAGAGTAAGTCCCGATTTAAGCGTAGCAAAGGTATATTTGAGTATATTCCCCTCAAATCAAGCTGAAGGGATACTAAAAGCGGTGAGAGAGAGCTCAAAAAGTATTCGTCATGAATTAGCGACAAGAGTAAGATTTCAATTACGAAAGGTTCCTGAATTGACTTTCTTTATTGACGATTCACTTGATTATATCGATAATATTGATACTTTGCTAAACAAATAGAACAATGTTTTTATCTCTGAAAATAGCACTACGTTATCTCTTTTCAAAAAAATCCCATACAGCCATAAATGCAGTATCGATAGTGTCGGTTTGCGGAGTGGCTATTGCAACTATGGCTATGATATGTACGCTATCGGTGTATAATGGGTTTTCAGAGATAATAACGTCGCTATATTCAGAACTTGACCCCCAAATAGAGGTAAGAGCAAAAACTGGTAAAATATTAGAGACAACGGCTCCGGAGGTAGAAAAATTGCTCTCTATTGAGGGAGTCAGTGCCGTAACACCGGTAATAGAGGATAATGCCCTTGCTGTTTTTGGAGATAAACAACAACCTGTAGTTGTTCGAGGAGTCCCTGATAATTATGCTTCTGTAAGTGGTATTAATAATGCTATAATTGCAGGATTAGTAGATTTCTCTGATACCATACCACAAACCGCAATAGGCATTGGGATATCAAACAGGTTAGGTGTGGCTCCAAATTTTATATCTCCAATATTTCTATATGCTCCCAAACGCAAGGCGAAGGTAAATTTAATAAATCCCTCAGCCTCATTCAATACAAATAAGGTCTATTGTTCTGGAGTATTTTCGATATCACAACCCGAATATGACGATAATTTGATATATGTTCCAATATCGGTAGCAAAGCAGTTGTTTGACTATACCACCGAGGCAACACAATTAGAGATAAAGGTTAGTGATGCTGGTAGTGTAGATGTCGTAAAATCAAAAGCTCAAGAGTTGCTTGGAGAAAACTATATATTGAAGAACCGAGAAGAGCAGAAATCAGAAGCATTTTCGATGATGGCAATTGAAAAATGGATAACATTCTTTATGTTGTTGTTTGTGTTGGTAATATCTGCATTCAATATAATAGCCACTGTGTCAATGCTTATAATCGATAAAAGTAATAATATAAAAACACTCCATAATATAGGAGCAACCGATAAATTTATAACAAGAATATTTTTTAATCAGGGAGTATTAATCTCGCTGATTGGAGCCATGATAGGTGTTGTATTAGGTCTGGTTTTATCCCTTGTACAACAACATTTTGGAATATTAAAAATGGGAAGTAATTTTATTGTTGAGTACTATCCCGTAAAGGTAGTATGGAGTGATATTGCACTTGTAATGTTTGTGGTTTTGACTATAGGAGTTATGATTGCATGGTTCCCCGTAAAGTATATAAATTCAAGAATAATAAAAACGAAAAAATAGATATACTATGAAGAAATTAATGTCAAAGTTATTGCCATATCTTATTCCTATATTGGTAATAATATCAATATCGGTAATATATTTCTATCCCGATGTTTTTGATGGTAAGGTGTTGAATCAACACGACACTCAACAGGGAATAGCTATAGGGCAGGAAGCAAAAGCCTTTAATGAAGCTACAGGAGAGACTACTCGTTGGACAAATTCTCTGTTTGGAGGAATGCCAAATTTTCAAATATCTCCATCTTATGAGAATAATAAGGTTCTGAAGTGTATAGAGAGTATCTATTCTTTGGGCTTGCCAATGCCTGTGTCATACATATACATAATGGCAATAGGCTTTTTCATACTATTAATGGTATTGAATGTTAGGTGGTATATATCGTTGTTGGGAGCTTTGGCATACGCCTTTTCGTCCTACTTCTTCATAATAATTGCAGCAGGGCATCTATGGAAATTTATAACCCTTGCCTACATTCCTCCAACTATTGCCGGAATTATATTGGCATATCGAGGTAAATATATAAAAGGTGCTTTGCTTGCAGCATTCTTCGGAATGTTACAAATACATGCCAATCATATACAAATGAGTTACTACTCATTCCTTTTCATAATACCATTAGTTATAGGGTATGGCATAAATGCAATCCAGAATAAAGAGTTGAAAGGCTTTGGAAAAGCCACATTATCTCTTTTGGTTGCAGCAATACTTGCCGTTAGTGCAAACTTGCCAAGCATATATAATACATACGAATACTCGAAAGAGACTATGCGCGGTAAATCAGAACTTGCCTCTGAGTCTGCCTCTAACGACAGTAATGGAGGTGGTTTGAGCCTCGACTATATAACTCAATGGAGCTATGGAATAGATGAGAGTTGGACTCTGCTTATTCCTGATACAAAAGGAGGAGCTTCAGGCTACCTTGCTCAAGACAAGGCTGCAATGAAGGATGTTGACCCATCCCTTAAAGGGTATGTAGGTCAAATGAATAGATATTGGGGAGATCAACCTTTTACAGCAGGTCCCGTATATGTAGGAGCAATAATAATGTTCCTATTCTTGATAGGATGTTTTATTGTAAAGGGACCAATAAAATGGGCATGTGTTGTGGCGACAATAATCTCCTTACTGCTGTCGTGGGGACACAACTTTATGCCGTTAACCGAATGGTTTGTTGATAATATTCCATTCTATGATAAATTCCGTACGGTGTCGAGTATCTTGGTTGTTGCCGAGTTTGCAATACCATTATTGGCAGCTCTTGCACTGAAAGAGATAATAGAAAATTCGAAGAAGATAAAAGAGAAGATGTGGAAAATCTATCTGCCATTAGCCCTTACTGCAGGAGTTACATTCCTATTTGCTATAATGCCGACACTATTTTTCGAGTTCTTGTCGGCACAAGAGTTGCAAATATTAGCATCTCAACCTGACTTTCAAATCATATTTGATGAATTGGAGAGTGTTAGAGAATCAATATTTGTTTCAGATGCATGGCGAACATTCTTCTTTGTGGTATTGTCGGCAGGAGTGTTAATGC
>JAZONU010000188.1:0-3547 GCA_045654605.1 Candidatus Caccoplasma sp.
ATTTTTATTATTACAATTCTACTTTTTGCTACTCTTATATCTCATGCCCAAGTAAAAATAGAGCCTCAACTTAAACAAAAATTAAGGAGTAGAAACAATGATATGATTAGCATAAATATTGTTTCTAAAAACCAAATAACACCAAACCTTTTAAAAGCAAAAACTATGCTTATTAAAAACGCAGAGTTAAGAAAAGGGTTTATTGTAAAAGAGCTTAAAGAGTATTCTGAAAAGAACCAAAGCGATATTCTTGAGTATCTTAAAAATGAAGAGGCAAAAAGTTGTGTTGCCAATATAAAAAGTCATTGGATTGCAAACTCTATTTGTTGTGATGCGACAAAAGAGGTTATTGAGAAGTTGACTCAATTCAACAATATTGATATTATAGGTTTAAACCAAGAGGTACAATTGCTATGCAATAGCTATGATTCTTCTATCGAGGAGTCCACTTACAACCCCAACGCAATGCCTCATATTATGCAAATTAACGCTGACGACGTTTGGAACTTGGGATATACAGGCAAGAATGTTGTTGTTGCCGTTTTGGACTCGGGAACAAACTTTGAGCATTATGACTTAAGCGACCACTTGTGGATTGGCTATGCAGATACTGATGGAGACGGAGAAGAGGATGATATTATACACGGATGGAACTTCGCTACTCAAGCTATTTCCGGCAACAGTAACATCAAAGATGATTATGGACATGGAACTCACTGTGCAGGAATTGTTTGCGGAGATGGAACGTCAGGAAATACCACCGGTATTGCTCCAGACGCTTCGCTTATGACAGTTAAAATTGTTAACCGTACCGGAGGTGGTACTCCAGAACAGATGATTAGTGGAGTAGAGTTTGCAGTTGAGAACGGAGCTGATATTTTAAGTATGTCGTTAGGTTTTAAAAACAATCAAATTGGCGATGCTGCCAAAATAGCTCTTCGTAAAACTTTTGAGAATGTTTTAGAAGCAGGAGTTATTGTTTGCGCAGCGGCTGGGAATGACGGAAGTAGTGTTGGAGCACCTAACAATGTTGACATCCCTGCCAGCTGTCCTCCACCCTATCTACACCCCGACCAAACTTTAACCGGAGGATTATCAAGTGTTGTGTGTGTGGGTGCAGTAAATAGCAACGATGAATATGCCTCATTCTCTTCACAAGGGCCTTCAACTTGGCAAGGTTCTGAATGGAATGATTACATTTTCGATGAAAACAATATTGGTCTTATTCGTCCTGATATAGTTGCCCCTGGAGATTTGATTTACTCCCTTAAACACGACACAAACGATAAATATAAATTTAATACCGGAACATCTCAAGCCACTCCTTGTGTTGCTGGCGTTATGGCTCTTTTGCTTGAGAAAAATCCAAATCTAACTCCTGCTAATATTTGCGAAATCATTGAAACTACAGCAGTTAAACTATCAGACAAGAAGAATAACCTTACAGGTTCAGGTCGCATTGACGCATTAAATGCTATAAACGAAATTGAGTCAATAGATGAGAAACCTTTTATTAGAGTTACAAGTTTCTCTCCCAATAAGAGTGCTATATGCAACAGTCTGGAGATATCTGTTCTATTGAAAAATTTCGGTAATGGAAGTAACTCTAATACTTCAGTAGTTTCTCTTTCAACAAATGACCCCTACATAACCGTAATTGGCAGCTCTAAACCATTAACATCATTAAACAAAGGTGATAGCAAAGAGGTTTTATTCAACATAACTATTGATGAGAATACCCCAAATGGGCACACTGCCTATTTTAAGGTTTCCACAACCGACGGTGAACTTGTTTGGAATGACGATTTAACAATAGATATTGAGTCATTAGCAAAAATAGTATTCAACTCAAAATCAATAAGCACTGTTAAAGCAGGAGAAGTAATCTCTCTTGATGTTGAGATGATTAACTCTGGAACTGTAGCAACAACAAGTAATTCAGCTATAACACTATCATCATCTTCTTCGTATGTATCAATAATTGAAGGCGATGGAGAATTAAGCCCAATGGCTGTAGGAGAGAAAGAGACAGTTAATTTCTCTATAAAAGTTGATAAATCAATACCAAACAATAGTATTGTAAACTTAGACTTATATGTTACACCAAACAATTTCAGTGAAACTAAAGACTATATTTATGAGTTTGAGCTTGGCAAAGATGCCTTTGGATATTTTGAAGATGGTTTTGATGGATGGACAACTTTAGATGCTAACAATGATGGCAGGAATCACCCATGGTGGCACTCTTCACAATATGTTACTCACAGAGTTGAGAATTTAGGAAGCATTCACTCAGGCAAGAGTTGTGTAATAAGTGAGACATATTGCCAAGGCTCTATGATTAAGTATGAGACTCCAATTGACAACTATCTAATTTCACCAAAAATAAAAGCAACAAAAGATAGCAAATTCAGTTTCTGGGCTAGACCAAGTTCTATATACTATTACGGACAACACTTTGGTGTTGCAATATCTGAAAATGGGAATAGTTCAGCTGATGACTTCATAACAATCAAGGATTGGACTATTCTTAGCAAGGATGATGCAGATTGGATTAAATATAGTATAGATTTGAGCGAATACGAAGGAAAAGAGATTTATGTTGCAGTTCGCCACTTCTTTACTTCTAAAGAGTGGCAAGACTTTGGCAATGGGCTTGACCTATATCTTTTGTATGTCGATGATGCTATTTTTGAAAATGTTATAGATGTATCAAACAATGTTAAATACGACAACTATAGCAGCGTCTCATTGAATGTTAAATCTGACCCTATTGCTGCTCCTTCAAATGTGAAGGTAACCGCAGTTAACGAAAATAGCTTAAACATAACATGGGATGCTGTTACAAATGCTCAAAGCTATAACCTATACCGAGATGGTGTTTTGATTACAAATGTTAAGGGCTCTCAATATACTGACACCAACCTTAAACCAAACAGAGAGTATAGTTACTCACTTACTTCGGTTTTAAATGGAGAAGAATCGGTTACATCAGAGAGTGTGTCGGCAACTACAAACAGAGCAGACCATAATATTGCTATTAAATCAATCTCACCAGAAGTATTAGAATTAGGGGAGAACGAGTTGGAAATCACATTCGTAAACGATGGTAAATATGAGCAAGATTCAAGAAGTACCATTACACTGTCTTGTTCAAGTCCTAATGTTACAATATTAACTAACAACATAAATCTAAATGCACTATACGTTGACCAAGAGTCAACTAAATCGTTTACAGTTGTTGTAGGAGATGTTCCTATGGCTACACCTATTGAGTTTAATGCTCACGTTGCTCAAAAATTTGCTCCAAATTATAGTTGGGATTGTCCGTTTGTAATAATGGCTAACGATCCATTAGGTGTTAAAGAGAGCAAAAACGATGAGAATCTTACATCAGTTTATGTAAGTGGTAACAACCTTTACATTAACGGAATTAACAGAGAGGGATATATTGAAATTTTTGATATCTCTGGAAAAATTATAAATAATCTTATTTGCGAAGAGGATAGCATCTTTATAGATACAAACAGTTATCAAAAGGGAATTT
>JAZONU010000189.1:0-11588 GCA_045654605.1 Candidatus Caccoplasma sp.
TAAATTGATTATAATATTGATAAATCCATGAAAAATATATTTTCAACCATAAAAGAGAAGTTTGGAATTTGGTTGCCTATAGTTGTTATTTTAATTCTTCTGACGTTAGGCTTTTTTATTTATCTTTTCGTAAACAAAGGAAAAGAATTGGAAGAGTTTAAAACTAAAGCCGAAATAGAGAAAGAGAAGATAATTCTTGAAAATGAATATGCCAATTTAGCTCTTGAGTACGATCAGTATCAATTGGAGGGCGTAATGCGTATTAATAATGAAGATTTAGTTCAGCAACTTGATGATGAAAGACAAAAGGTAAAGAGACTTTTGGAGGAACTTAAAAATACGAAAGCCTCTGATGCAAAACGTATTTCCGAATTAAAGAGTGAGTTAAACTCATTAAGAAGCATCATGAGAGGATATATAATTCAAATAGACTCTTTAAATGCTCAAAACCAAAAACTTACTGAGGAGAATAAATATTATAAAAATCAATTTAAAGAGGCAAACCAAACAGCAAACCTTCTTAAAAAAGACAAAGAGGAACTAACTCACAAGGTTACTTTAGCATCGAAACTTGACGCTGTTGCCATAACTGTAAAAACTCTTAACAACAACGGTAAAGAGACATCCAGAATTAGGAAAATGGCTCACATTCAAATCAGTTTCTTAATAGCAAAAAATATTACAGCACAACCCGGAGAGAGACTTGTTTATGCAAGAATCATAAAACCTGACAACGACGTAATGATTAAGAATAGAGAGGATTTATTTACTTACGAGGATAGTGAAATAAACTACTCTATTAAAAAGCTTATTGCCTACGAAAATGAAGAGGTAGCCATTGATATGTATTGGCCAATAAATGAATACATTGAGCCAGGAACATATAATGTGGAAATTTTTGCTGATGGAGATATGATTGGTAAAAAATCTTTCTCTATCAATAAGTAACAAGGTCTGTGTCTCTTTTTTAATGCCTTAATTTATATTCAGAAAGATGGTTTTAGGTACAGAGAATATAGTACTTATAGGATCTATACTGCTTTTTATCAGTATAATAGCAAGTAAATTCAGCTCAAAACTTGGGACTCCTACCCTTTTGCTTTTCCTCGTTGTAGGAATGGTTTTTGGTAGCGACGGAATAGGAATACAGTTTGATTCGCCTGCTTTAGCCCAATTTATAGGAATGATAGCCTTATGTATCATTCTGTTTTCGGGTGGTATGGACACTAAAACCGATGATATTAAGCCTGTTGCAATAGAGGGTATTACTCTTGCCACCATTGGTGTTTTACTAACGGCTGGCATAACGGGAAGTTTAATATATTATATTGCTCAATTCATTAATATAAACCTCTCCTTCTTGGAGTCGATGCTTCTTGCCTCGATAATGTCTTCAACCGATTCAGCATCGGTTTTCTCCATATTTAGCACTAAAAAACAGGGACTTAAAGAAAACTTACGCCCTCTACTTGAATTAGAAAGCGGTAGTAACGACCCTATGGCTTATATCCTCACTATCGTTTTAATAGGAATGATAAGCTCAGGAGATATGAATTTGGGTGATGCCATACTCAAATTCTTTATTCAAATGGCTGTTGGTGCATTATCGGGCTATTTACTTGGACGTTTAGCAGTAATTTCAATAAACAGAATAAACCTTAAAAACAAATCGTTATACTCTATCTTGCTTCTTGCTCTGGCATTCTTTACATTTGCCTTTACCGACTTTATAGGAGGTAACGGATATTTAGCTGTATATTTGGCAGGATTGGTTGTTGGTAATAACAAAATTTACAACAAAAGAACTCTTGTTTCGTTCTTTGATGGTGTAGCGTGGTTGTTCCAAATAGTTATGTTCCTTACTCTTGGATTACTTGTATATCCTCACGAATTATTGGACGTTGCTCTATTTGGAGGTATAATTGCCTTTGTGATGATTTTTATATCACGCCCCATTGCCATATTTGCAAGTTTAGCTCCTTTCCGCAAATTATCTCTTAAAGCAAAAGCCTATGTCTCTTGGGTAGGGCTGAGAGGTGCTGTCCCTATTATATTTGCAACTTACCCTATGGTTGAAGGATTAGATAATGCCAATGTGATGTTTAATGTTGTCTTCCTCACAACAATAATATCGCTTCTAACTCAAGGCACAACAGTTACTTGGTTTGCAAACCTTTTGGGACTATCAACTAAAACTGTAGAGAAAGGTTTTGATATTGCTCTGCCAGATGAAGTAAAAGCAAAACTAACAGAGCTGAAAGTTACTGAAGACTTTTTGGTTAAAGGAGATACTCTTAAAGATATTAATCTGCCAAAAGAGATTTTGGTTATGATGATTCGTCGAGGCGATAAATATATTGTTCCTCGTGGCGATACTCAAATAATTCTTAACGATATTCTACTATTCATCAAAGAGGAGATTCGCGACGATAGTGAATACCAAAAGAGCATTAAGATTAAGGGATTTTTTTAGATATAAAAGGTTATGACAAATAAAAAAACGAGAGAATTATTGATTCTCTCGTTTTTTGTCTATTTTACAAATGATTTTATCTCTTCAATTCGAGATTTCTTAACGGCATCTACTCCCTCTAACTGATATGGTATTCCTAACTCTTTATATTTGAAAATACCTAAGGTATGATAAGGCAACCATTCAATCTTTTCAACCACGCTATAAGGTTTTAAAAAGTCAATAAGAGCCTTTATTTTATCATCATCATCTGTTAAAGTGGGTACTACCACATGACGTATCCAAGTTGGAATATTTCTGCGTTGTAGCTCTTCTAAAAAGCGTAATGTATTACTTCCGTCGCTACCACATACTCTTTTGCACAACTCTGCATCCAAAGCCTTTATATCTAACATTACAAGGTTTGTATGGTCTAAAACTGAGAGAGCCTTTTCTGTGATAATAGAGCCTGATGTATCAAGTGCAGTATGAACTCCTGCCTCTTGGCACAAACGAAAGTATTCTCGTGCAAATTCGGGCTGCATCAAAGGTTCTCCTCCTGTTAGAGTTACTCCTCCACTCTTTATAAAGTTTTTGTAACGCATTGCTTCCTCATAGAGTTGCTCGGGTGTATATTCATACTTTGTCTTTGCATTCAAATCCCAAGTATCTGGGTTATGACAATAAGCACAACGAAGAGGACATCCTTGAAGGAAGGCTACAAAACGAATTCCGGGACCATCTACGGTCCCGAAACTCTCTATTGAATGTATTTTTCCAAC
Source organism: Candidatus Caccoplasma sp. (assembly GCA_045654605.1). GTDB lineage: Bacteria > Bacteroidota > Bacteroidia > Bacteroidales > G3-4614 > Caccoplasma_A. The sequence continues at coordinate 3,235 of JAZONU010000189.1, forward strand.
TATTTCCATTATCTATTTTTACATAGATTGGTTGATAGTACGTGAAATAACGTCTAATTGTTGTTCTTTTGTAAGTTTTACAAAGTTTACAGCATATCCAGATACACGTATTGTTAATTGAGGATATTTCACAGGATGCTCCATAGCATCAATCAAAAGATCTGCATCAAATACGTTTACGTTCAAGTGTTGTCCTCCTGTTGGAGTGAAGTATCCGTCAAGCAATCCTACCAAGTTTGTTACTTGGATGTCTTGCTCTTTTCCTAACGCTGATGGAGATATCGCAAATGTATATGAAATACCGTCATGAGCATGTTGGAATGGAAGTTTTGATACTGATGCCAACGCAGCTACTGCACCTTTAATATCACGTCCGTTCATTGGGTTTGCTCCTGGTGCAAATGGTGTTCCTCCTTTACGTCCGTCAGGAGTTGCTCCTGTTTTCTTACCATAAACTACGTTACTTGTAATTGTAAGGATTGATTGTGTAGGAGTTGCATTACGGTATGTCTCATGTTGACGAAGATACTCCATGAAACGTTCTGTAATATCGATAGCAATTTGGTCTGTAGAATCGCAGTTGTTTCCGAAAGGAACATAATCGCCCTCACGCTCAAATCCTACTGCCAAGCCTCTATCATCGCGAATTACTTTTACTTTGCAATCACGAATTGCTGCAAGTGAGTCGGCTACGATTGACAATCCTGCGATACCTGTTGCACGGATACGTTCAACACGTCCGTCATGCAAACTCATCTCAAATGCCTCGTATGCATATTTATCGTGCATATAGTGAATGATTTTCAAAGCATTTACATATACTTTTGCCAACCAACGCATCATTTGAGAGTATTTACGCATTACCTCATCGTAATCAAGGTACTCGCTTGTGATAGGCTCGTAGCTGGGTGCTACTTGAATTCCGCTTATCTCATCGCGTCCACCATTGATTGCATACAACAAACATTTAGCCAAGTTAGCACGTGCTCCAAAGTATTGCATTTGTTTACCTATTTTCATAGGAGATACACAACATGCAATTCCGTAGTCATCGCCGTACTCAACACGCATTAAGTCGTCGTTCTCATATTGGATTGCAGATGTATCAATTGATACTTTTGCACAATATTTTTTCCAATTCTCAGGTAGTTTATCTGCCCAAAGTACTGTTAAGTTTGGTTCTGGTGCAGGACCTAAGTTGTAAAGTGTGTGTAGGTAGCGGAAACATGATTTTGTAACCAATGTGCGACCATCAAGTCCCATACCTCCTAATGACTCAGTTACCCAAACAGGGTCTCCAGAGAATAGGTCGTTGTACTCAGGTGTACGCAAGAAGCGAACGATACGAAGTTTGATGATCATTTGATCAATCAACTCTTGTGCCTCCTCCTCTGTCAATATACCTTCGCGAATATCTTTTTCAATATAAATATCAAGGAATGTTGCTGTACGTCCGATTGACATAGCTGCACCGTCTTGGTCTTTTACTGCAGCCAAATATGCCAAATAAACGAATTGTACTGCCTCACGAGCATCTTTTGCAGGACGAGTTACGTCAAATCCGTAACCAGCACACATTTTCTCAAAGTCTTTAAGTGCTTTGATTTGCTCTGTTACCTCCTCACGACTGCGGATAGTCTCCTCTGTTATCTCTTGAATATCCAAACGTTTTTGGAAGTGTTTTTTCTCTGCTATAAGGATTGCTGTTCCGTATAGTGCTACACGACGATAGTCTCCGATAATACGTCCGCGTCCGTAAGCATCAGGAAGTCCCGTGATGATTGCTGAACGACGAGCTTCCAACATCTCTTCTGTATATGCTGAGAATACTCCTTCGTTGTGTGTTTTGCGATATTTTGTAAATATCTCGCGAGTCATAGGATCCAACTCATAGCCATAAGCATTCAAGCTGTTCTCTACCATACGAATACCTCCTTTAGGGAAGATACCGCGTTTTAGAGGAGCATCTGTTTGAAGTCCGAATACTACCTCATTCTCTTTATCGATATAACCGGGTCCGTAAGTTGTGATTGTTTGTGGAAGTTTAGTCTCTGCATCGTAAACACCACGCTCACGCTCAACTTTGAACATCTCGGTCAATTTATTCCATACTTTTCGAGTCTTCTCTGATGAGGGTACTAAAAAGCTCTCATCGCCATCATAAGGAGTGTAATTTGATTGAATAAAGTCGCGTACGTTAATCTCGTCGCGCCATACATCTCCCTTAAAACCAGTCCAATTTTCGTTACTGTATTTCATAAGCTGTTTTGGTTTTAAATAAATAATATTTCCCTTTATTTTTTTCCGGGTGCAAAATTACAACAAAATCGCCATAGAAACAAACTCAATATATGTTTTAACTAAAATAAACAAAGAAAAGTAATATAGTATAGAATATAAAAACAATGAGAGCGAAAAGATTTATCTTCTCGCTCTATAATAGCCCCCCCGTTTTTGCTTAAAATCAAATAACTAAAAAGGATAGCCAATTGCAAAATGTAATCCTAAACTCTCTTTAAACGAGGGCATATTATAATATCCTCTTTTTTCTGTTTCGTAGGGTGCGTGTAACCCTATTCCTAAATCAAGACGTAACACAATTAGAGATAAATCGTAACGGATACCACATCCTGTACCTAATGCTACATCTTTAAAAAATGTCTTACCATTTAGTTTTCCTCCAGGACGAGCAGGATCATCTTGTAACAACCAAATATTTCCTGCATCGAGGAATAGGGCAAATTGCAATCCTCCGTATATATTCAATCGCAACTCAACATTTGCCTCCATTTTGAAGTTTGCTGTTTGGTCGAAATAGTAGTTGGGATTATCGGTATTAGGACGATAACTTCCAGGTCCTAATGATCGTACTGTAAATGCTCTTATACTATTGGCTCCTCCTATATAAAATTGCTCACTATATGGCATTACCGTTGAGTTACTGTATGCATGCCCTGCTCCTACAAGAAATCGTGATGCCAACCAATTCTCGCCCCATAATTTTCGAGAGTATTTAAGTTCTAACTGTCCTTTTACGAATTGTGAAAATTGGTTTCCGAATATTTTTTTCTCTCCATCCACTCCAAATAAACGACCAATTCCATCCATCAAGTTTCCGGATTGCGTCAATTCTAATCTCAAATATATTTTATTATTTCGTTGAGGTCCAAAATATTTTGTATAGGTGTAAGCATATCGCATCATTGGAATGAATTGATCTCTAAAACTTAATGCTATGGCAGGATTTTCGTTAAGCGTCTCTTCAAACGACGAGGTTGTATTTAGCAACTTATTATAGACCAATTTGAATGGATTAAACATATGTGATGACTCTAACGATGTTGAGAAGTTATACTCCATTGCAGCATCAAGCGAGAACATTCTAAAATATTTAGGTCTGTTCATTATGCTCGCCCCTATTTCAAATTTTGTTGATGATAAATACTTTCTCTGTTTTTTTAGATTTTTAGATAGTAATAATCTTGGAAAAAGCAATGATACTCTTGCTCCAAACTCATAGGAGTTCATAAGTGCAGAGCTTTCAACGTGATTTGCTCCGGTTTGCCATTCGTATGCACCATTTAATTTAAGAGTTAATTTCTCTGCTCCTCCCAGAATATTATTATGAGATATAGAGAAATCTGCCCCAGGACCTAAAAAACTATTAGATTTTGATGTTAAATTCACTCCAAACTCTGCCTCAATTGGTTTTGCCAATGAGAGATTTACTTTAAAATCAAGAGTATCTCCTTTAAGTGTGTCTGAGAGTTGGGGTGTTATCTGAATTTTACTGAATATTCCGGTTCTACTTAAATTGCTCTGCGTCTGTTTTTGCTCATCCAAAGAGTAAATACGTCCTGACCTCATTCTGACATTCCTTCGTATCAGCCCCCATTTCACTCTCTTTGGCTGTTGATAGGTAACATTCAACCCCTTAGAACCTCTTCCTCGTCTCGATTTAGAATATAGTGTATCTATCTCTCCTACTCCCTTTACACTTTCGATATATACATCTATCTCTCCCACTTTGTATTGGCGTAGTGCCATATCGGGAATATCACCTTCGATGAACATTTTTATATCAACCTCATACCTAACCTGAGTGGTATCTACCATAAAGCGTAAATAATCGGGGCGGAAATAGTAAAATCCTTGGTTTCGTAATGCCAAAGTTATCCTATTTCTCTCCATATTCAGAGTATCAGTATTATACTGTTTCCCTTTCTGAATAAAGGATGTTGCCTTCAAGCTATCTATTATTGTTGTTAGGCGATCAACTGGTTCGGGATAATAAATTTCATCATACTTCCACCCCTGAGCAACATTTACCTTGTATGATATTTTCACCTTTTTGGGATTTCTCTTCTTTGGCAATAGTTGATATGTTGCTTCAGAATTGAAATATCCCATATTTTGCAGATTCTCCTCAACCAAACGCATTCGCATTTTTGGACTTACTGTTGATATTAATACAGGTTCTTTTGCAAATTGCTGATAAAACCAATATTTAAATCCCTTTTCTTTGGTTGGCTTACAATACTGATATATCAATAATCCAAACGGAAATGGAGTGCGAACATATGGTGAGAATAACGGATTATTAGGCTTTACGCTTAAATCGGCTTTTACTTCATCTTTTGCCGTTGATGTTATCTCTGCACCCTGTGTGGAAAAAATCTCCATCTTTTTCACACCGACATATAGCTGTTCATCTTCGCCCAATGGTTTTGTTGTTGAGCAAGATGTTACAGTTATTAGCGTAATCAATATATACAGGATGTATTTATAGCACCTCATTACTTATCTAATTCATTATCGAACTCTTCGTTCTTATCTTTATCTTTATTTTTATTCTCTTTCGCCTCTTTTTTTCTCTTTTTCTTTTCTGCAACTCTCTCCTTACGCCCTGTAATCTGGAATAATTCTTTTAGTTTAAGCACCTGCTTGCGAACAGCAAATCCAACTCCATACTCACTTATATTTCCCTCTAATATGTCGTTGGTTGATGCTCTGAATATTTTCACAAGCATATTATCTTTAGAATCTAACTGATACTCCAAAGAGACGTCTCCAAATATACTTTGAGCCACCTCATTAGGTAATAAATCAGGATTATACGAACCTCCAATTGCTACTCTTAATCTATCGTTTAACAAGCTCTTTGAGAACTCGTACGAGTAATCTAATGCAGATGCACCATCGGCAGAGGTATAACTATCTACTCCAAATGTTAAATCTACATTTCTTAATGTTCGATTTGCCCATTGATTTAACTCTTGCGAAATAAATGATCCTAATGCCGAATTCATATCAAATGCCGATTCGGTACTTGATGCTCCCGTATATGTATTGTATAGCAACATTGAGAGTGCTTGTTCTGCCCGTTGGTCATCACTCATTGATGCCAACTCATTGCTTATTGTCATATTCTCGGGAGCTTTCAAATCAAATACAACATCCAAATTTTCTAATGTATTTTTTAAGCCTATCGTTACATAGAAATTCACCAAAGTACTTGTTCCTCCTTGATTTACGGCGGCTCTAATCTTATTTTGTGCAGTAATATTCAATGTAGGATCTTCAATATCGCCATTCCATTCAATATAGCTGCCATCGTCTATCGAGAATACCATTGTCGATACCACAGGCAAAGAATACCTTACTGTTCCGTTAATTATATTGTATCGTCCCGTAAATTGAGTATCGCCCAACATATTCATTGTGTACAACAGCTCTCCTCCACCTTGAATTTCAATTCCTGTTTTTGCATCAGGCGTTAGATTTATTGCAAAATCCACAGCTTTACCTATTGATATTTCAACCATCATATCAACACCCCATTGAGTATTATGTTTCACCTCAACTTCATCAACATTAAGAGTATCGGTAAATGGTGTAAACATAACTAAATCCGAAACATCCTCCTGTTGCATAAACAGCTCTTCTCGTTCGGTATATGTCAATTCTGTTCCATTCAACAATGCAACATTTCCATTTATGGTTAAATTATCCATAGGTCCTTGTATCACCAAGAACATATCACTGAAAGCCTTACCATAAACCAATGTTTTATTATTTTTCTTAACATCAACTAATTGAAAGTTACTTGCTGTAATTAATATATCGCTGGTTATTTTACCGAAATCGTATGTAATATCAGAGATATTTCCAAGATTAACAGATCCCTCAACATACATAGGTTTCTTATTTGGTCCTGAAAGCCCAAAGTTGTAAACAGAAATAACATTATCTTTCATTGTTATCTTCTCAGGAGATAAACCAAAGGTTGTTCCTATCTCATGAAGAGTTATATCTGCATCAGCAAATTGCAAAAATCCATTCATCTTTATATCGTCCTCTTTTCCAATCAAAGAGAACTCTCCATTTAACTCACCTGTAAGAGATATGAAATCGGGTGGCATAAATGGATTTACAGCAGAGAATGGCAACGATTCTATTGACATATTCAATCTCATGGGAACATCTGTTCCCGGATGGTATTTACCTCCAAGTTTGACAACATCCTTTTCATTTAGATTTAATGAAACCAAAACCTGTTCTCCACCCTCTTGTAATGCTCTATAACCTGCCTTTAGATTTAAATCACCAACCTCTCCTCCTTCATATACTAACGATTCAACCAAAACAGACCCTCTTGCTCCAAAGCGTTCGGCAGAGAGGTTTATTCCCAAATCGGCAGATAATACACCCTCCACACTTGGGAATGGAGGCCACAATTTAAGGATTGATGCAATATCGAGCTGCTGTAATTTAACTAATAGAATGTTATTAAGAGAATCATTTTGAGTTTTCAATGAAATCTGCTTCTCTCCTGAAAGCAAAGTTAAGTCAGCCTCTATCATGCCACTATTGTCATAACTTATATAGTTGCTATCGTTAACCATAAACTCACGATATCCCATAATCGGTTTTTCAGAGATTATTGAAAAACTTACAGACTCGGGCAACATCTGCAATTCTCCTCCCAAATCAAATCCTTTTTGCTGTTTTGCATCTGTTTGCAGACAGTTAACCTTCAATATATTGTCGTATGCCTCACCATATAATTTTATGCTTCCCCCATTTATTTCACCATCTTTTATGCCATTAACCGAAAAATCATATTGCAATGCCTTATTTTTTTGATCTATATAAAAGCACAAGCTATCAATAGCCATCTCCCCACTTGAAAAAGAGTTTATCCTTGATTTTAGATAGATAGGTTTGTTTTGCTCTGATAATATATCCAACTCTGCCATGCCCAATGTTATTCCATTACGCTTTAATATTGCAGATATTACAGGATTATTATCAAGAGAGAATGACAAATTAAACGGAGGTAAAATCTCTTTTATACGTTCTATATCGTACCTTATCGAATCATTTTGATTCTTCACCTCCACCATAACAGTATCAATTCCAGCAATAAAGTTGTTTAACGATACCGGAGCATCAAAATCGAAGAAGAGACCTTTTGCTTCAACACTTGCTTTCACCTCTGTTGTATCGGCAAATAGATCCACATTCAAACCCGGAAGTGTTCTTTTAGCCCCATACATTCTTACCGTTGTTGTACCCAAACCTCCTTTTAACGAATATACACCCATTGTATCAGCCGATGCTGAAATATCCACACTGGATACAAGAGATAATCTGTCATCAGAAAATCTAAGTTGCTGTAAATCTATATTTGGGATATCTCCCTTAATATTAATTGTCTGTTTCTGTTCAGTCAATATACCATTTAAGTCTAACGACGTTTTTAGGTCTTTACACTCGCTTATTACAGTACCCTTATACTCACCATCCGACAGACGTAAATTCAAGTCTATATCGGAATATTTATAATTGTTGTATATCAGTGTATCAAGCGAAAGAAACAGATTTGCTTTAGCTCCCTCTTCCAACAGATTAAATTTTTCACCTTTTGCAGACAGAGAGGTTGTTATATTTCCCAAAGATGTGTTTTTAAGGATTTTTGATGTCGGGAAATCTTTTACAGACACATTCAATCCATAACGTTGATTAGCCAAATTTAAAAATGCCCTCATATTAACTCGTCCTTCGGCAACCGCAAGCCCCATATTTGAGTATATGGTATCACCTTTCAGTGAGAGTTTTCCATTTAGCGATATATTATTGGGTACAACTATCGAGCTACTATCCTTATCTCCTATAAAAAATTGAGCTAACCCTCCATTCTGCAATTCACCCTGAATATCAGCTCTTAAATCAAGAGGTTTATCATTGTTTATATTCGAAACATCTCCAGTTGCTTTTACATAAAAATTATCTGGTAACGAAACCTCTAATTTCTTCAAATGAAGTGTTGACAAGCTACCTCCTATGTCTAT
>JAZONU010000190.1:0-5617 GCA_045654605.1 Candidatus Caccoplasma sp.
ACTGCCTTGACTTTTGTTAGGGCAGTTTTTTTATATATGATTATATCTATTGTGGAGTATTTCGTGTCTTTGAGGTAACCCTCTAAGATTTTTTGCACTCGCTTTGAAAAATATTCAATTAAGCTTGATATTTCTCACTCGCTTGTAACTATCTTTGTATTCAGATAAATATTATAATTATGAGTATTCCTAACGATTGGAAAGAGTTGCTTGGTAAAGCATACTCAATTTCAACAGAAGATATTGAGAGAGAGGTTAAAGAAGAAAAGGCTGTTGCTGAAAAGGCAAAGATGAAGTTGCGTGTGGCAATTGATAAAAAGAATCGCTCAGGAAAAACGGTAACTGTGGTTACTGGTTTTGATAGTGAAGATAGTGCCTCAACTCTTGCTAAAGTAATAAAGACTAAACTTGGAACGGGAGGTTCGGCAAAGGATTGCGAGATTCTTCTACAAGGCGACTTGCGTGATAAGGTTTTGTCAATACTTATAAACGAGGGATACTCTTCTTCTAAAAAAGTATAATCTATTATGGCAGATGAAAATCGTCGCTTAAAAACTAATAATCCTCTGGTTATATACAAGGCATCGGCGGGTTCAGGTAAAACATTTACTCTAACATTATACTACCTATGGTTGCTATTTTCGAAGAGTAAATTTGAGGAGTCTTTGCCCTCAGAGAAGAATAAAACCTACCGTCATATTCTTGCTGTAACTTTTACGAATAAGGCAACAGGAGAGATGAAGGCTCGTATTATAAAGTCGCTTTATAATCTTGCTTCGGGAGCTGATGATAACAACTCCAAAATATATACAGAGGAACTTATTGCTGCAAGGTGTGTAAAAGATAAACAGGAGCTACAAGAGAGGTCGAAGGAGATACTATATACACTTTTGCACGATTATACAAACTTTAATGTCTCAACCATAGACACTTTTTTTCAGAAGACTATGCGCGCATTTGTTAGAGATATAGGTGTGCAAGGTGGATATAATGTTGAACTCGATTCTGAGGCAATTGCAAAAGAGGCTATTGATAGAATGTATCTTTCTCTTTCGGATGCTGAGGATAGTGAAGCTTTGAGAAAATGGCTTTTAGCCTATGATGTTTATCAGATTGAGGAGGGCAAAAAATGGAACTCTGCAGAATTTAAAATAAGAAGTCTTTCGCAGGAGCTCTTTAAAGAGAATTATAAAAGGTGGCGCGATAATTTAAGTGATGATGATTTGCCTACAAAGAGGGATATTGAGGAGTTTAATAAATATCTGAATGCCGAGATAAGTAGGATTAGGAGAGAGTGGAGGAGTATAGTTGATGAGGGACATAAAATATTAAAGGATATTGAATTGTCGGAACTTCATGGAATGAGTTCTAAGACTGTTTTAAAGTATTTTATATCTCCGGCAGAGGAGCTCACAGAACCATCTCAATCTTTGATTAATAGTGAAAGAAAGGATTGGGGACATAAGAAAAATAAGATATCTGATGATACGAATGCTCGTCTTGATGCTTTCGATAGAGGTGGTTATGTTCAAAAGCTCAAACTCTTATTCGAAAATGAATATCCTAACTACTGCATGTGTAATATTCTAAAAGCAAATTTATACTCTTTTGGAATTTTAAGCGACGTTGATGCTCATGTGAGAGATATAATAAAGGAACGTAATTTAATGTTGTTGTCTGATACAACTGATTTGTTGTCGAAGATTATAAACGGTACAGATACTCCCTTTATATATGAAAAAACGGGTATCAATATTCATCACTATATGATTGATGAATTTCAGGACACATCTCATTCGCAATGGCGAAATTTTTTGCCTCTTTTAAAAGAGAGTATATCAAAGGGAGGACACAATCTTATTGTTGGAGATGTTAAGCAGAGCATATATCGATGGCGAAATTCAGATTGGAGTTTGCTTAATGGTTTGCCTTTGAGTGAAAAGTATTTTGTTGATAATAATGCTCTCTCATTATCAATGGAGGTAAATTGGCGAAGTGCTCCAAATGTTATTGAGTTTAATAATAAATTTTTTACTTATGCTGTTAAGAATCTGGAAGATTTTAAGGATGGCGAAAACGAATATTTACGAGATAAAGTAAAGACTGCCTACTATAAAAACGAACAGGTTGCAAACGAAAAAAAGGAGAGTGGCACAGGTTGTGTAAAAATAAGTTTTATCCCTAATGATGATGACTTTGAAGCGGAGGTATTAAAGAAACTATATTCTGATATACAAGCTATGCTTAAGACCGGATATAGGGCAGATAATATTGCTATTTTAACACGTTATAATAGTGAGGCAACATTGATGGCTCAATATCTTATGTCGGAACAAAAAGGCGATGATGAAAGATTTTATGTTATATCAAATGAGGCTTTGAAGGTTAAAAATTCATCGGCAGTAGCATCTGTTGTTGCTTTGATGAGATATATTGATTCTCCCGATGATGATATAAATAGGCTTATTATGAAATTTGAGCTTAAGAAGATGTCGTCATTGCAGTTTGATAGTGCTGTTATTGAAGCTGTGTCGCAATTGTATATGGAGAATCTGTCGGATGAAGAGCTAAAAATTGAAGCTCTTTCAACCAAATCTTTATATGAAATGTGTGATGGTATTGCAAAACTGTTGAACATTGATAAAGATATTGAGCAGTTGCCATATTTGCAGGCATTTCAAGATGCAGTGTTGTCGTATATGGGACAACATGGAAGTTCTCTTTCAGATTTTTTGGCGTGGTGGGATTTGCATGGTGATGACCTCTTTATTTCAACTCCCGAAACAGATAATGCCATAAGAATAATTACAATTCATAAGTCAAAAGGGCTGGAATTCCCTACAGTATTTGTTCCCTTCTGTGATTGGAAAGTTGATGGTTCTTCAACAATACTTTGGAAGGAGCCTTTTGTAGAGGGTAAGGAGAAGTGGAAGTTCCCATTGTCTGTCTCGGCAGCAATGATGAAATCGCCATACGCGGAGGATTACTTTGAAGAGAAAGCTCTTTCGGTTATTGACAATTTAAATGTTGCTTATGTTGCTTTTACACGAGCTGAAGATAATCTTATAATATACTCTCCGAAACCAGCAGAGAGAGCCCTTAAAACTCAATCGAGTTTTTGTGCATTTATGTACAATACATTATCGCTTATGATAGACGATAATGAGAATAAAGCACATTTTGATGATGATAATTATGAGTTTGGCTCGCTTTGTTTATCTCAAAGAAGTGCTGTGGGGAATGATAATGTTGCTGAAATTTCGCAATATGATGTTGCTCCAATCGAATCGAGATTGCGATTAAAGCTTAAAGGAGAGGCATATTTTGATGAACACTCAAATCTCTCTATTGGAAAGATAAAGCATGAGATGATGAGTGAAGTGATAATTGCTGATGATATAGCTCGTGTGGCAAAAAAATATGAGAGATTGGGCATTATAACATCGGAGCAGGCTCAAGAGTTTATATCGGAGATATCTTCTCAGGTAGAGAGTAATGCCCGAATTGCCGAGTGGTTTGCTGTTGGTAATAAGGTGCTGAATGAGAGTAGTGTGCTGAATTACTCCTCTGATGGAAAATTAAGTTACCGCCCCGATAGAGTTATTATTGATGGAGATAGGGTTACGGTTGTTGATTATAAGTTTGGTAAAGAATCAACAGCCTACATTAAGCAGGTTGAGTCGTATATAACACTTTTGAAGAAGATGGGATATTTCAATGTGTGCGGATATGTTTGGTATGTATCTTTGGGTAAAGTGGTTTAGTTTGTGTTTTGAAGAACAGACACAAACCCTCTAACAGCTAAAATGGGATACTTAAAGAATATTCTTATCAAGGAAACTATAATACTCTTCTCCTGCGACTATTATATGGTCGAGTAGTTGAATATCCATAATCTCCGCTGCCTCTTTTATCTTTTTGGTGAGTTTAATATCTGCATCGCTTGGATAGGCGGTTCCTGAAGGGTGGTTATGGCATGCTATAATTCCGCGAGCAAGGCGGTTGATAGCACTCTTCATTATTAGTTTTATATCAACAAGAGTGGCTTTTGTAGAACCTTGACTGATGCGAACACAATCCAATATATGGCTACCATTGTTTAGTAGTATAATCCAGAACTCCTCTTGGTGTAAATCTGTTAAACGTGGATATATATAGTTGAAAGCATCTCTGCTTGATAGGATTTCTTGTGGACGTTCAATCTCTTCACTTTTTCGTCGTCGCCCGAGCTCTATGGCTGAGAGAATTGTAATTGCTTTGGCTTCACCAATGCCGGCGAACTCTGAAATTAATTCATTTACACTCTTTTTACCTAATTGCGAAAGTTTGCCATCTACACTGTTTAAAATTCTTTGCGATAACTCTACGGCACTCTCATTACGGTTTCCTGAGCCTATAAGAATAGCGATGAGCTCGGCATCGCTTAATGTGCGGATGCCGTGCATCATCATTTTTTCACGTGGACGATCTTCTAATGCCCAATCGGTTATTGCAAGTTTGTTTTTCATCGCTGTTATTCTTCGCTATACCACTTTGAGTACATAAGATAGTTTTTTGCTATTTTTTGATTTATCTCTTTTGATTGTTCTACATCAACCATCTTTATGAATTTTGCAGGAGCTCCGCCCCATAACTCTCCCGGTTTTATTATTGTTTTACTTAATACTACTGAACCGGCAGCAACGATTGCCCCTTCTCCTACAACTGCGTGGTCTAATACTACTGCTCCCATTCCAATTAAAGCACCATCGCAAATATCAGCGCCATGAATGGTTACGTTGTGTCCGATTGATACATCGTTGCCAATGTTTATGGTTGATTTCTCGTAAAGGGTGTGTAGTACTGAACCATCTTGAATGTTTACACGGTTGCCTACTCTAATAGAGTTTACATCACCACGCAATACGGTGTTGAACCATATGCTACACTCATCGCCTATTACAACGTCGCCAACAATGGTTGCATTTTCCGACAGATAACACTCTTTGCCAATTTTAGGAGTAAATCCTCTTACCTCTTTAATAAGTGCCATAATTTATTTTTATTTGCTTATTGGGGTACATCTTGTTTTTAACCACTCGTTTTGGGGACAATCAAGCATTGGAGATAGAGTTTTGTAAACTCTGTCATGGTATTGGTTAAGCCACTCAATCTCTTCGTCGGACATAATAGATGCCTCTATTGCTCGTGTGTCTATCGGGCACAAAGTTAGTGTCTCAAATTTATAGAATTTACCAAAGTCTGTTTCGCCTTTTTCGGTAGTAAGAATTATGTTTTCGGTTCTAATTCCAAAGCGATTACTCAAATAGACTCCCGGCTCGTTCGAAGTCATCATACCTGGCATAAGTGGAGTTGGGTTCTCCTCGAGGCGTATATTTTGAGGACCTTCATGTACATTAAGGAAGTGTCCTATACCGTGTCCTGTTCCGTGCATATATGTGTAGCCCTCTTTCCAAAGAGCAATTCGTGCAAAAGCATCTATTTGAGCTCCACGTGTGCCTCTGGGGAATTCGGCTTTTGCCACTGCAATATGTCCTTTTAGAACGAGTGTAAAGCATTTCTTTTCTTCCTCTGAAAGTTCTCCCAATGCTATTGTACGAGTAATGTCTGTTGTTCC
>JAZONU010000191.1:0-4402 GCA_045654605.1 Candidatus Caccoplasma sp.
CACTATTTTTATTTTACCTTGGTCTGACATTCTAAAACCATGGTTTGTGTTTGTTGTCGATATATATCCCCCCATAAAGTTGTTTGAAACTTTAGAATATATTGAAAACATATTTCCAATATTTAATCCTGCTGTTGAATCAGGAGATGCAGCATTTAGAGTACGATTATTAGCCATAGGCAGGGTTTCATAACCAACAAAAGTCCTACCTAAACTATCTACTTGTAGTTGTGCAGAGATAGGGGATATTGCGACTATGACAAACATTACTAATACGAATAAAGACTTTTTCATAATTGTGTAATTTTGAAGTTAATATTCAATAAAATTTTCCCGAAAGATAAACTTTTAATTTATAAAAAGCAAATTTTATTTATACCTACATTTTTTGATATTTTCAACTTTATGATGTATATTCGGTTTTTATACGCATTTTTATACAATATTAGTTATTAGTTTTAGCTGAGAGACTATCTCTCAAACCCTCTATTCTGAACAATGGTCAAACAGTTTAATCGTGGTTTTGTTAGTTTAGAGATATAGGATACAAAAAAAGTGGAGCGAACTCCACTTTAAATATATCAAGATAACTAATTTTTAAATTTTTATAATATCCTCCACAAAAGGAATTGACGATGTTGCTGTTCTATCGCACGAAGTGGGTACTATTGTTATATAGCCTTGCGATAATAAGTCCTCGTCTGTTGTGCTATCCTTTGGTGGTGTATTTATAAAATACCCTGTAAGCCAATAATACTCTCTTCCATGAGAATCAACTCGACGTTCATACTCCTCTGTCCAATAACCCATTGCCTGTTTGCAGACTTTAATTCCTTTTATATCTACTCCTACTGGCACATTTACGTTCAGACATACCGAAGCTGGTAATCCGTTTTCTAATACCGCCTTACACACTCGTTGTACCACCTCGGTACAGGGTGTAAAATCTGCTTCAGGAGAGTGGTCGCAAAGTGAGAAGCCAACTGAAGGTATTCCTATTATTGCTCCCTCGTATGCAGCTCCCATTGTTCCCGAATACATTGTGCTTACTCCACTGTTTGAACCGTGATTTATTCCCGACAAAATAATATCGGGACGACGAGGCAATACTGTATGAAGTGCCAACTTTATGCAATCTACAGGCGTTCCTGTTGTTTTATAATATACAACATTACCCTCCTCTTTTACTTTAAAAAGTCGCAAAGGGGTTGTTACGGTTATGGCACACGATTGTCCAGAACGTGGTGAGTCAGGAGCTACAACTATTACATCTCCTAACGAAGATACCTGTTTTGCTAAAAACTCTATTCCTCGAGCCTCTATTCCGTCGTCGTTTGTTATTAGTATTAATGGTTTCATTGTCCTAATTGTTAGTTTTTAGTTGTTAGTTTTTAGTTAACAACCTTTAATCTAAAATCTAATCTGTCGCAACTTTGCTAATTAATAGTTTTTATTGTTTTTCTAACAACTACCCCAAAGGAGCAGCGTTAGCTGAGAACTAAAAACTAAAGACTCTCTTTCTCCACTATTTGATATGCACCTACATCAGGATTTACACCTAATGGTCGTTCAACACCATACATATCGGTTCTGAGTTCTGGAGTAAGATAGCTTTCATCTCCCATTTGATAAGCCCCCGATTCAGTTGTAGAGATTCTGTAATCGTAATAGTACTCATCTCCCCCTACACAGTTAAACATAGGCTCTGCTCCCCATATCGAATTTATAAAGTTTGCATCATCACTTCCCGAAACCGTAAACATACAATTTCGGAAGAGAATGTTTGTATATGTTGAGATATCGGATGGCGACATTATCCTTGACGAACCTACTATTATACTATTATCAAAAGTTACAGATGGAGTAGTTGGTAGTAATTCGTCATCAAATCTATTAAATACCAACATCGGTTCTCTTATCACCTCAAACAGCGAAAAATAGTTTGCCAATGTACTTTGTACTACATTCACAACTCCTCCGTTACACATTATTAATGCACCAGCACCATTTGATATTTCGCTGTTTGTAACCGTTACCTTGCTTTGGTTTACGGTTAGCAAATTGCCTTTTGAATTATGAAGGATGGAATTGTGGATTTTTATCTTCTCTTGTGATACATCAGACGAATCAAGTACCATTCCATTTACCGTTCCATGCATATTGGTATGCACAAAACTATTATTGTAACTACCTTGGGTTATGTATAATCCATCCCACTGCCCAGGCAAACGATCGTATGGTAAATACGAGAACATATTATCTAATCTATCTCCTCTTAATATTACAGGCTGTACTTGTGTCCCCTCCGACAAGAGTTGTCCTCTCACAACGATTTTCGCCTTGTCGTGCATATACAACTGCGTACCCGGCATAAGTTTTAAAGTTGCCCCCTCTGCCACTACCAACGAGTCATATATTATGTATGGTTTTTCAGATGTATATTCGGTATCGGCACTTATAGTTTCTCCCTTAAGTCTTATTGCATCCTGCCCGTACGCCTCCAACTTAACATCTTGTCGAACTCCGTTAGTCGTAAATACAATTGAATCTTTTATTAAAAAAGGCAGATTGCTATTTGTCTTTTTGGGAGTAAGTTCAACAAAAACAAATATACTGTCTTTCGCTGGTATCTCTATATTGTATATATCGGGACCTTTTGAACCATCCACATTTATATAAAATCCGGAATTTTCATAATCTGCCAATATTATAGAGGTAATCAATAGCGACTTATCATGCCTGTTATACACCTTAAACACCTTGGTTGCAGTACCCTGTTCAGTAAATGTAGTATCAAATCTTACGCTATCAGCAGAAAAAGAGAGTGTATGTTCTGACGATGTTGAAAATTCATCATCAAAACAACTTGTTACCACACACGACATTACGAGTATAAGTAATATGTAAAATATGTGCAATCTCTTTTTCACTATATCTATAACGAAAAAATCTCTCTAAAATTGTAGAGTAGAGTTTCTAACAAGTAAAAACTAACTGCCAACAACTCTCTTAACTATAACCTTAGCAGCATGGCGTGGAGCTCCCACGGCTCCAAGACGATTACGCATAAGTTCGTATCCTTGCATAATCTTTTCGCGACAGGTGGGTTGCAAAATATTCTCCAACTCCTTACGAGTATTTTCTGGTGTAAAATAACAAGCTAACAACTCTTTTACAACCTCTCTATTGGCAATTAGATTTACCAATGATACATATTTTACGTTTAATATTTTCTCAAACAATTTATATGCAAATTTACCTCCTGCAACATGATAACAAACTACTTGCGGAACTCCCATCAATGCAGTTTCGAGAGTTGCTGTACCTGATGTTACAAGAGCTGCTGTTGCCTGTTGCATCAAACGATATGTCTTTTCATACACCACCTTTATGGGTTTATCCCCTATTATTTGAGCATATAACTCGGGAGAAATAGCTGGTGCTCCTGCTACAACAAACTGATAATCATTCATTCCCTTAACAGCTTCAATCATTATTGGCAGAGAGCCTTTTATCTCTCCAACTCTACTACCGGCAATAAGGGCAATAATAGGTTTTGAACTTAAACAATTTGCCTCAACAAACTCTTCAAATGTTTCATCTGAATCAGGACGTATTGCCAATTCATCTACTGTTGGATTTCCCACATAATCTACCTTATAATTAAGACCATTAAAATAATCTACTTCAAACGGAAGGATTGAGTA
Organism: Candidatus Caccoplasma sp.; assembly: GCA_045654605.1. Classification (GTDB taxonomy): domain Bacteria; phylum Bacteroidota; class Bacteroidia; order Bacteroidales; family G3-4614; genus Caccoplasma_A. The sequence goes on from JAZONU010000191.1 coordinate 3,708, forward strand.
CATATAATCGACATATTTACGAATACTCTTTATGCGATACTCTTTCCATGCCCATATTTTAGGAGCTATATAGTAGTGCGTTGGTATTCCCAATTTAGTTTTTACATATTTGGCTATTTTTAAATTAAAACCAGGATAATCTATCAATATGACAGCATCGGGATTGTAGGCTTTGATATCTTTCTTACACTCACTCATGTTTCGCAATACCGTACGAATATTTTTTATTACAGCAATAAATCCCATAAAAGCCATTTGGCGATAGTGCTTGACTAATGTTCCACCTTGAGCTGCCATTAAATCGCCTCCAAAAAAACGGAACTCCGCATTAGGATCATTCTTTTTAATCTCAGCCATAAGGTGCGATGCGTGTAAATCGCCCGAAGCCTCTCCTGCTACTAAATAATATTTCATTTTACCTATATTTGTTTAGGGAAAAACCTCCCCGTATTCTTATCAAACTCTATTCCTCTATCAGCAAAGATATTTGCTATGTCTCCATCATCAATGGCCGATTTAACCGATTTAAATTTAAACTCTCCTCCCTTCAAAAGGAGCAATTTGTCTGCCATAGCAAGAGACTGCTCTACATCATGAGTAGAGAGAAGTATGGTTTTATTCTCCTCCTTTGCCAATTTTCTCAAAAGATAGAGTATCTCTATTCTACAAGTCGGATCGTAGCCATGTCGTTCTGT
>JAZONU010000192.1:0-1526 GCA_045654605.1 Candidatus Caccoplasma sp.
AGGCAAATGTTAAGTACAATGCGTTTTGCTATGGCAGAAGACATTGTTGAGGTTGCCGAGAGCTATACCGGACCTTGGGGCTGGGGAGCTTTGATGGCTGCCTTTATGTGGATATATGGATTGATGAGTCCAGTATCCGGAGCAATTGCCGACAGATTAAATCGCAAATATCTTATCGTAGGCAGTCTGTTTGTGTGGTCTGCAGTAACATTTTTAATGGGTTATGTTGATAACTATTGGCAACTATATACATTACGGGCAGTAATGGGCTTTAGTGAAGCGTTGTATATACCTGCGGCACTATCTTTGATAGCTGATATCCACAACGGAAAAACGCGTTCTTTGGCAATAGGAATACATATGACAGGATTATATCTTGGTCAGATAGCAGGAGGCTTTGGCTCAATATTTTCAAGTTATCTTGAGTGGCAAAACGTGTTTTTGCTATGTGGCCTTGTGGGAATGATATATGCTGTGGTTCTTATATTGTTTATAAGCGATCCAAGTCGCGAAAACAAAAATAAAATCAGCACCACAGTCAAGACTAAAAACCAGCCAAGTGTATTCAAAGCAATTTCATTGGTGTTAACCAACATGGCATTCTGGGCTGTATTGTTTGTCTTTACAACGTTGAGTATGCCGGGATGGGCAACTAAAAACTGGTTACCCGAACTATTGTCAAAGGTGATAAACAGTAATTGGGGTATAGAGGTGAGTAAAGCAATGGACTATGCAGGTCCTATTGCAGTAATTTCGCTTGCAGGAGCCTCATTTATTGGAGCGATGATAGGAGGAAAACTATCCGACAAATGGGTGCAGAAGAATGTTCGTGGACGTGTATATACAAGCTGTATAGGATTGGCACTTATAGTCCCTTCATTAGTTTTTATGGGATTAGGTAATAGCCTATTTGCGGTGGTCGTGGCTATTCTTTGCTTTGGTATTGGATATGGTTTCTTTGATACCAACAACATGCCAATCTTATGTCAATTTGTGCCATCAAACCAAAGAGCAACAGCATACGGATTTATAAATATGGCAGGAGTACTTGGTGGAGCAGCCATCACTTCTGCTCTCGGAAACTTGTCGTTAGGAACAGGCTTTGCCCTACTTGGAGGAGTAGTAGTATTATCACTGCTTGTTCAAATAACAATGTTGCGTCCAAAAACAGTAAATATGGAATAATAAAATACGATTATGGAAAAGATTAAAGGACTTATCGATGCACCTTTTACTCCATTCTACGAAAATGGAGAGGTGAATTACGAACCAATTCAGGCTTATGCCGACATGTTATACAAAAACGGATTGAAAGGAGTATTTATCAACGGTTCGTCAGGAGAGGGCTATATGCTAACTGACGAAGAACGTAAACGTCTTGCAGAACGTTGGATGGAGTGTGCTCCAAAAGATTTTAAAGTAATAGTGCATGTTGGAAGTTGTTGTGTAAAATCGAGCAAAGAGTTGGCTCGTCACGCACAAGAGATTGGAGCATGGGGTATTGGAGCAATGGCACCTCCATTCCC
>JAZONU010000193.1:0-1742 GCA_045654605.1 Candidatus Caccoplasma sp.
GAACCGTGAAGTACGATAGGGAATCCAGGAAGTTCTTTCTCAACACCCTCTAATACGTCGAAACGTAGTGGAGGAGGAACTAAACGACCGTTCTCATCTTTTGTACATTGCTCAGGTTTGAATTTGTTTGCTCCGTGAGAAGTACCGATTGAAATTGCCAAGCTGTCGCAACCTGTTTTTGTTACGAAGTCAACAACCTCTTCGGGACGAGTATATGTATGGTGCTCTGCACAAACCTCATCCTCAACTCCTGCCAATACTCCAAGTTCACCCTCAACTGTTACATCGAATTGGTGTGCATACTCTACTACTTTTTTAGTAAGAGCAACGTTCTCCTCATAAGGAAGGTGCGAACCGTCGATCATTACAGAAGAGAAGCCCATGTCGATACATGATTTGCAAGTCTCAAATGAATCACCGTGGTCAAGGTGAAGAACGATTTGAGGTTTCTCGCAACCTAACTCTTTTGCATACTCAACAGCACCCTCTGCCATATAACGCAAAAGTGTTTGATTTGCGTATTGACGTGCTCCTTTTGATACTTGTAGGATAACGGGAGATTTTGTTTCAACTGCAGCTTGGATAATTGCTTGTAGTTGCTCCATGTTGTTGAAGTTGAATGCGGGGATTGCATATCCGCCTTTGATGGCTTTTGCAAACATCTCTTTGGTGTTTACCAAACCAAGGTCTTTGTAGCTAATCATTTTGTTTTAATTTTATGATGTTAGTAAAAAAAATTGAACTTATTAATGTAATCTTTTCAATTACCGTACAAAGGTACTATTTTTTTGTGAATTTTAGCCTATGTAATCTTTAAAATATATTTTCAACTACCGGTTTTACCTGTTGATAACAAACGTTCAAGACTCTGAGTTGATATATTTCTCCATATTTTTCCACTCTTTGCGAATGATATTTCGCCTCTCTCCTCTGATACCACAACTGCCATAGCATCGGTTTCTTGAGTTATACCTAATGCCGAACGATGTCGTAAGCCTAACTCACGAGGGATATTGGGAGCATGAGATACAGGTAATATACAACCTGCAGCGACAATCTTTCCGTCTTCGATTATTATAGCACCATCATGGAGTGGAGTTCCTTTATAGAATATCGTCTCAATTAATCGAGGCTCTATATCTGCGTTTATCTTTTCGCCTGTTGTCTCATACTTAATCAAAGACATATCTCTCTTTATTACTATCAATGCACCTGTTTTTGACTGCGACATATTTTTACTCGCATAAACAATATGCATAACATATTCCGGGGTTTCGTTTGTTTCGGGCTTTTTCACCCTGAAAAAGTTTATAATTTTCTCCCAACTCTTATGAGACCCCAATTCGCTTAAGAATATACGAATATCATCCTGAAAGAGTATTACCAATATTATAACTCCGACATTCAGCAGTTTATCCATAATAGAGCCAAGCAAACGCATCTCCATTATACGCGATACCAATATCCATACCACTATAAATGCTATTATGCCAACAAAAATTTTTATTGTTCCCGACATTCTCATTACTCTATATACGTAATAGAGTATAAGCGATACCAGAAATATATCTATAATATCTTTTAATCCTATAACGGTAAACATATACTATTTAGACAATTCAAATATTTTTACTGTTTCAACACACGGCTTTACATCATGAACCCTTAATATATCAGCCCCTTTTGTTAAAGCTATGGTATTTAAGGCAACCGTTCCGACAAGCGACTCCTCAGGAGTAGAG
>JAZONU010000194.1:0-8158 GCA_045654605.1 Candidatus Caccoplasma sp.
AAACGTTTTCCTTTGTCGCTTGATACAAAATTGTAGTAACGATATTTGATTGATTTTTTCTTTTTTTGTGTCATTGTTTCTGAAATTTAGAGGTTATTGACTATTTGCGACCTTTTGCAAAGCCTACCTGTGTTCTTACACAGCGAAATCCTATATATGAACGTTGTTCGTTTTGGTACTCCCACATTCTCATGTCAGAACGTATGAAGTTTGATACATCTTTCCAAGAACCTCCGCGAATTATTTTACGTTTCATTTGATAGGGGTCCTCTTTTGCTGCATTGTATTGGTAATCGGGATTCATATCACTTGTATATGCCATTCCTCCTTCGCTATATGCTGTTGAGGTCCACTCCGATACGTTTCCTGCCATGTCGTACAAACCAAAATCGTTTGGTGGGTATGTGGCAACATTTGATGTTATTAGGTTCCCGTCTTTTACATAGTTACCCTCTTGTGGCTTGAAGTTGGCATTAAAGCATCCCTTCTCTGTCATTGGTATATCTCCTCCCCATGGGTATTTATTTTCGTTCATTCCTGCTCGTGCAGCATACTCCCATTCTGCTTCGGTTGGTAGGCGGTATGGCTCTATGAATGGGGTTTGAAGCGAAGAAATAAGATATTGTGTTCGCCATGCACAAAATGCGGTTGCTTGCTCCCATGATACTCCTACAACAGGATAGTCGTTATATCCTGGGTGTGAGAAGTAGAGACGCATATATGGTTCGTTGTATGCGTTGTCAAAGTCGTTAACCCATGCAGTTGTGTCGGGATATATGTTTACAATGTATGTGTTTAAGAAGTCGAACTCGCTGCTTAATGGACGTACTATTGTTTCTGTTATGATTTTTCCATCGTCGTTAATGAATGCTGTATCTTTTGATATTATAATCTCTTCTTCGAGGTTTGGTTTAATATCTGTGTTTAATACTCTGCGTGTGGGGTCAAGACGGTTACGACGTTTTGCTGCTTCGGTATGATTGAAAATCTCATATCGATAGTTCATTTGTGTTGGGTCTAACTCTTTTTGCCCTGTTATCGGGTTTGTCCTATATACACTCTCTATTGCACGAGCTTCATCCTCGGTGGGGTTTTTCCAAGGAATTGCTTTTGTCCAATTTAGGTATGGTTTGGCAACAGGGTTTCCTTCGCGGTCTTCTTCAATTTTGAAAGCCTCATTGCCTCCGTATGCAGGGTCTGCAAGACGTTCGCGAATGATTGAGTCGCGTACCCAATATAGGAATTGTTTGTATTTTCCGTTGGTTATCTCTGTTTCGTCCATCCAAAACGACTCTACCGATATGGGCTTGTCGTTTTTGGGTGTACCCCATATTGAGTCCTCTTCAGAACTACCAACTGTAAATGAGCCTCGTTCAACAAGAACCATTCCGTATGGAGTGGGCTCGCCCCATGCCATTGCTCTTACACCAACAAGCTCTCCTCCATTGCTTCCTGACGGTGATGATGGAGCACATGAGCTAATTAGTGCTGCTAATGTCGCTATAAAAAATAGTTTTTTCATACTTTTAAAGTTTTTACTCTGTCGCCGCTTAATGCTTTGTTAGAGTATTCGAATACTTTTATGTTTATTTTTTGTTTTCTTTCCTAATTCAAGTTTCATGCTGTAACCCAAAAATACTTCGTGGCTTCCGCTTGTTGCTTTTACAATGTCTGATAGGGCGTAATCGTATGCATATCCAAGTCTTATGCCTTTCCATTCTCCTCCTATCATAAATATTAAAGCGTCGTTTAAACGGTATGATAAGCCTCCCCATATAAATTTGTTGTATTTGACTGTTGCTCCAAATTCAACCTGGAATGTTTGAAACGTTGTCTTTAACAACACTGAGGGTTGCAATATGATTAACGAATTTTTAAACGGAATATTGCCTCTTGCTAAAAAATAATATGAGGAAGGTATATATGTTTCGTATTTTTCGTCGAAAGTTATGGTGGGAGAGGTTAGGTGTTGTGCCGATATTCCTGCCCAAAAATATTTGTGAGTATAGTGTATTCCAAAGCCTAAATCAAAGCCCATTCCTTTTACTTCGGTTGTTGGTATTGCATCGTCGGTTTGGTTATGGTAATCACTTTCAGGGATATACACCTCTGTTCCGTTGAATACTTGGTTTATTAATCCTAATTGCAACCCTAATCCAAGTTGTCCACCCAACATTTTAATTTTAAAAGAGTATTGTAACCCAATTGAGGTGTTTGAGAAGAGTCCTATTTTTTCTGTTGATATTATTGCTCCAACTCCGTGTTGTTGTTTGAATAGATTAAAGGGCATATCGCCCATTATGAGGAATGTTTTTGGTGCTCCGGGCATACCAATCCATTGTTGACGTGTTGCTGCATGGATGTTTAGTTTGTCGGATGCTCCTGTTGCTCCGGGGTTGTAGTATGAGGGAAGTTCCCAATATTGGCTGAATTGTGCATCATATTGAGCATAAGCCTTTGAGGCTACACTCAACATAAATATTACGCCCAATATTATTTTTACTCTTCCCATTGTTTAATAGTTGTGTAACTGTTCTGCTCCTTTTATCTTTATCTACCTTATATATAACTAAAAAATTGATGGAAAATTGTTTTTTGTTGCGATTAAATAAAAAAAAACTGTTTAAACTCTGATGTTTTAGAATTCAAACAGTTTTTAGTGAATTGGTATTATTTAGTTTCTTTTACTCTTTCTTTTTAATATTGCATACTCGTTTGCTTTTTCTACGGCATCTCGTATGTTGTCAAAGATGTTTTCGGCATTCATAAGTTTGGTTATACCGCCCTTCTCTAAATTTTTACGGATAGATTCTCTAACTCCTGATAAGATTACTACAATGCCATCTTTTTTTGCCGATTGAACGAATATTTCAAGGTTGTGAATACCCGATGAATCGATGAATGGAACTTTTCTCATACGAACGATACGTACTGTTGGCTTTTCAGATAGCACTCTCATCTGTTCGTCAAATTTATTTGCTACACCAAAGAAGAATGGTCCATCAATTTCGTAAACCTCAACACCTTTTTCTAATGTTAAGTGCTCTTCTTCAAGAGTCGAAAGGTTGTGGTCGTCATCGTCAAGATTGAGGTCTTTGCGGATAACTGATACTTTGGTGTTTTCTGTCATACGTTTCAAGAACAAGATTACTGCAAGTAAAAGTCCTATTTCAATAGCAACATTTAGGTCAAATATTACAGTCAAAAGCAGGGTGGTCCAAAGTACTACAACATCGGTGCTACGCAACTTTGATAGTGAGCGTATAGTTCTCCAACCACTCATGTTGTATGCTACTACTATTAGAATTGCTGCTAAACATGACATTGGGATGTGTACCGCAAGAGGTGCAAGAAGTAATAATATTAGTAGCAATACTACCGCGTGAATTATACCTGCGATTGGAGTGCGACCGCCATTGTTTATGTTTGTCATTGTACGGGCAATAGCTCCTGTTACAGGAATTCCTTTGAATAGTGGTGATACTATGTTTGCTGCTCCTTGGGCTATTAATTCGGTGTTTGAATTGTGGCGTTCGCCTGTAACTCCGTCTGCCACTGTTGCTGAAAGTAGTGATTCTATGGCTCCCAACATTGCTATGGTGAATGCAGGAGATATAAGGGCGGTTATTTTATCCCAGCTTAGGTCGCCACCTTCGATGCCAAAATTAAATTCCGCATTAAGTGATAAATTGGGATCATCACCAATAGTATCTATTCCTTTAACGCCTGCATAGTGTTTTAAAATATATACTATAGCTGTTACTAATACTATTGCAATAAGTGAGCCGGGAATCTTTTTTGTTACCTTTGGCGTAAATATTATTATTAGTAGTGTGGTAACTCCGACAAGTAGTGCTGGAATGCTTGTGTCTCCTATGTTTTGGAAATATTCGCACCATTTAGAGAAAAAGTCTGAAGGAAGATCTTTAATTTCCATTCCAAAGAAGTCCTTAATCTGTGTTGAGAAGATAGTTATGGCGATACCTCCTGTGAAACCTATTACAACGGGGTATGGTATAAACTTGATTATAGTTCCAAAACGGCAAAGTCCCATAATAAGCATCATTATTCCGGCTATAAGGGTGGCTACTGCAAGCCCATCTAATCCATATTGTGCTATAATTCCGGAAACTATGACAATGAAAGCTCCTGTTGGACCTCCAATTTGAACACTACTTCCGCCCAATAATGATACGATAAATCCTCCGATAATAGCTGTGATCAAACCCTCTGTCGGAGATACTCCTGATGCTATACCAAACGCAATGGCAAGTGGCATTGCTACAACACCCACGATTATACCTGCCATTAGATCGGCAGTGAATTTTTTTCTGTTGTAATTTTTTAGACTTTTAAATAATGCCGGTTTAAAGTCTATACTACTAAGAATTGCACTGATTTTCATCGTTTTAACTCTTTTATGATGAATTTATATTTCTTGTTTTCTAAAAATGAGGGTGCAAAATTACTTATTTATAAGTAATAAATAAAGTTTTTTAACCTTAAAATGAAGATGAATACTGTTTTTTAACAAGAGAGGCTGTGCTATGGCACAGCCTCTTATTCTGATTTATATGAGTTTTTTGTGGAATGCTCTACGGCGTTTGTGTTGAACAATATCGAACATAGCCCATTGGTTGTGTATTTTTGCGTTGTTGTCTAATTCGGGATTTGTTTCAACCATCTTGTGCCCTTGTGCTTTAAAGTGAGGGAATATCCTTTCAAAGAATAGAGCGTTTACTCCTTTGCTTTGATAGTCGGGGCGAACAGCAATAAGTAAGAAATCTACTATGTCGTTACCCTTTCTAAATGCTTTTAGCAGATGATACCATCCGAACGGGAATATTCTTCCTCTTGATTTTTGTAAGGCTTTCGATAACGATGGTATTGTAATTCCTACTCCCACTACCTCATCTTGTTCATTTAACACAACGGCAATCCCGTTTTTGTGAACCATTGGTAGATACATTTTTATATAATACTCTATTTGTCTGGGGGTTAAAGGAGAATAGCCGTATAGTTGGTCGTATGCCTCGTTTATTAACTCAAATAAGGGTTGTCCGTATTTTTTTGCAAGCTCTTTTATGTTTTTACACTCGGCAAGACGTATGCCATATTTCTCTTTTACAATTTTGGCTATACGATAGTGCTTTTCAGGAAGGTCGTCGGGAATGGTGATTTTAAACTCAACCCAATCTTGTGCCTTTTCGTATCCTAATTCCTCGAAGTGAGTTGCATAATATGGGTAGTTGTAGATGGTTGCCATTGTTCCCAATTGATCGAAACCTTCAATAAGACAACCTTCTGGGTCCATATCGGTAAATCCAAGCGGTCCTTCAATTTCGTTCATTCCGTTGTGGATTGCCCAATTTTCAATCCATTCAGTTAATGCTATACTTACCTCTTTATCATCTATGAAATCTATCCATCCAAAACGAGCACATTTTTTACCTGTACGTTCATTTACGGCGTGGTTTATAATTCCGGTTGCTCTACCAACAGCTTTACCGTCGCGATATGCCATTATGCTTATAGCATCGCAAAAATCAAATGCAGGATTTTTCTTTCGGCTAAAAGTGTTTAGTTCGTCCATAAGTAGTGGAGGAACAGCATACTCCGATTTTTTATAAAGTTTGTTACGGAAGTTGGTATATTTGACATAATCCCATTTTGAGGAAACTATTTTGATAGTTACAGCCATAGTGATTTAAATTCCTTTACTGAATAAATATTTTTGCAAAAGTAGTTTTTTTTAAGGAAAAACAAACTAAAAATGATAAAGAAACTGAGGCCGTGTTTAGGTTAATTGTTTAATTAAGGTTAAATCTATTATTTTTTGAGTTGATTGATGAAAAATTTCTTTAATCGAATGTTGTACTTTCAAAATTTGTATTACCTTTGTATGCGGTTAAGGATTGATTTGTTTGAATGTCTTTGAAAAATGGAGTAATTCAAGCTCTCATCCTTCCTAAAAATAGAGAGATAATTTAATAATAAATAAACTTTTAATTAACTAATTACAATGGCAACATTAGATTTAAGCAAGTACGGAATTAATGGAGCAACTGAGATTCTTCACAATCCGTCTTATGATGTTCTCTTCGCTGAGGAGACTAAACCAGGTTTGGAAGGTTTTGAGAAAGGTCAAGTAACTGAGCTTGGTGCAGTTAACGTAATGACTGGTGTTTACACAGGTCGTTCACCTAAAGATAAATTCTTTGTAAAAGACGCTACAAGCGAAAATACAATTTGGTGGACTTCTGATGAGTACAAAAACGATAACAAACCTGTTACTGAAGAGACTTGGAAAACTTTAAAAGAGATTGCTGTTAATGAGCTTTCAAATAAAAAACTTTTCGTAGTAGATACTTTCTGCGGAGCTAACGAGGCTACACGTCTTAAAGTACGTTTCATCGTTGAGGTTGCATGGCAAGCACACTTCGTGTCTAACATGTTCATCCTTCCTACAGCTGAGGAGTTGGCTAACTACGGAGAGCCTGATTTCGTTGTTTACAACGCATCAAAAGCTAAAGTTGAGAACTACAAAGAACTTGGATTGAACTCTGAGACTGCAGTAGTATTCAACCTAACTACTAAAGAGCAAGTAATTATCAACACTTGGTATGGTGGTGAGATGAAAAAAGGTATGTTCTCTATCATGAACTACTTGAACCCTCTTAAAGGTATCGCTTCAATGCACTGTTCAGCTAACACAGACAAAGAAGGAAAAAGTTCTGCTGTATTCTTCGGATTGTCAGGAACAGGAAAAACAACTCTTTCAACAGATCCTAAACGTCTATTGATCGGTGACGACGAGCACGGTTGGGATGATGAGGGTGTATTCAACTACGAAGGTGGTTGCTACGCTAAAGTTATCAACCTTGACAAAGATAGCGAGCCCGATATCTTCAACGCTATCAAACGCGACGCTTTGTTAGAGAACGTAACTGTTGACGCTAATGGTAAAATCGATTTCACAGATAAGAGCGTAACTGAGAACACTCGTGTTTCTTATCCTATCAACCACATCGAGAATATCGTTAAACCAGTATCTAAAGGACCTCACGCACAACAAGTAATCTTCTTGTCAGCTGATGCGTTTGGAGTATTGCCTCCAGTATCAATCTTGACTCCTGAGCAAACTCAATACTACTTCCTATCAGGATTTACTGCTAAATTGGCAGGAACTGAGCGTGGTATTACTGAGCCAACTCCAACTTTCTCTGCATGTTTCGGCGCTGCATTCCTTTCATTGCACCCAACTAAATATGGTGAGGAGTTAGTTAAGAGAATGGAGCAAACAGGTGCTCGTGCATACTTGGTTAACACAGGATGGAACGGAACAGGAAAACGTATCTCAATCAAAGATACTCGTGGTATCATCGATGCTATCCTTGACGGATCAATTGACAAAGCAGAAACTAAGAAAATCCCTTACTTCGATTTCGAGGTTCCAACTGCATTGAACGGAGTAGATCCTAACATCCTTGATCCTCGCGATACTTATGCTGATGCAGCTGAGTGGGATGTTAAAGCAAAAGATCTTGCTGAACGTTTCATTAAAAACTTTGCTAAATTTACAGGTAACGATTTAGGAAAATCTCTTGTTGAGGCTGGACCAAAATTATAATACCTATAAATATATAAAAAACCGAAGCGAGGTGCTCAATTTGAGTACCTCGCTTTTTATATGTTTCAAAAGGTGTTAAGGAAAAATAAATTAGCGTTATTTATTCGCTAAAATAGAATGAGAATAGCTTTTCTTGGATACCTAACTCTTTTGAGTACGTACTGGCTTCTAAAAAGAATTCTGTATATTCATCTTCGCTATATTTATTGCCAACCATACTTTCAAATAGATTTGCTTCTGAAATTTTGTTGTCATTAATCAAGTAACTAATGTTTTCGCGTCTTTTTCAGGATCTAAAGTTACTTCGTTACTGCCATTGTTGTTAGAACATGCTATAAAATTTAATGCAATAAAGATTGAGATAAAGGCTACGGCAAGAGATTTAAAATTTTTCATAATGTTCTGATGTGGTTTCATTTGGTAATACTTGCATTTAATATATTAGCTGAAACCTGTTTTACTAATACTAAATACTATTCTTTTGTAAAGATTGGCAAAAGTTCGCAGAAAATCAAAAAAATAGATTTT
>JAZONU010000195.1:0-3025 GCA_045654605.1 Candidatus Caccoplasma sp.
AGAATTGACTAAATGTCAATTCGTGCCGCAGATTGGGGAGCACAGTGCTCTGTGCGACGGAGTTTGTGTCCCTACTGCTTCTGTTGCTACTTCTTTCGGATGTGACATACCACATCCCTACTATATTATAATCTATTTTAGGAGCATAACTCTGCTTCTGTTATTTGCAAGTTACTATATATTCTAACAGCTAAGACACTTTAGTGTCGCACAACTAACAACTAACAACTAACAACTAACAACTAACAACTAACAACTAACAACTAACAACTAACAACTGAATTAAACGCTTCGCGTTTAATTCTACTCGCAAACCGGGCGGACTGAGAACCCGTAGCAACGGTTGTTGATGTCGCAACGAACGAAAGGGAAGCTAAAGAAGTAGGCGAAGTTGCTGGCGTCCGTGCTGAGCGAACTCGACCAATAGTCGCCACCGCGGCATGCATTGTAGAGACTGCCGTCGAAGCGACAGCCCGCAGCAGGAAGAAATATAGAGTTACCATTCTTTTTACTTTTTACTTTATACCCATTTACTCCTCTTCGTTCAATCCAAGTCAATGTGCAGTTATTTGTATCTATTAACTCATCTATCTCTTCTGCAGTTGGCATTCGCCATTTGCCGCCCCAATTTACATACGCGGCATCGTCTAATAGTTCAAGTGTGGTTTTATTATCTACTGTGCCATAAGATGAATCGGTACAATATTTGGTTAGTAAATATTTATCGCCATAATTGTATTTGTAGGTACTCGGAGAGCATTCTTCTTGTGGAGATGTTTCGCCCCATGCAAAGTAATCGCCGTACTCCTCGGGAGAGTCAGCCCCGACATTACAGGTTGCCCATTTTACACTTAAGCCTAAATCGACATACTCGTGTCCGTTATGACTACCTGAGGGTTCAGAAATTTCAGAAATAAAAAACCTATCTATTATAAATATAGATAGATATATCAATATAAGTAATGGAACGATTGCAAACAGGAATATTTTAAGTGCCTTTTTTGTATATTTTTTTCGAGATAAAACCTTTTCCTTTGTTCTTCGAACACGTTCTAATTTTATCTCTATAAAATCTTCAATATCTGTTGAAGTAACCATATATGTTAATTCAACTTTAACTTCAGGATTTTCTTTACTTACCGCTGTTATTTTTTTATTTCCTTTCAGCATTGGCACCTCTTGTCCCTCTCCTGCTTTTAACGAACAAAGATGCTTTCCAAACATATAAACTTCACAATCTACATCACTTATTATATGTATTTTTGCTTTTGGAGTTGTATTTTCTTCCATATTCTTTTATTTTATTGTTCTACTCGCTATAATTATTTAATGTGGCTTTGAGGGTTGATATTATTTCTTCTCGAAAAGATTTAGGTTGCAACACCTCTACCCTCGCACCCATTGAGAGTATCTCCTGCTTGAAATCGAACGATGGTCGTAGGGTGTATTGAAAGGTTGTGAAGCTTTCACAATCGAACAATTGCTTTTGCGAATGGTGCAATGGCAATGTTTTTATATAGTTGTTTTGTGGAGATTTTACCTTTAAAATTATATTTTCAACAGCCTTGTTTTCTACTATTATTCCAAAACTGTTTTTAAAGTATTCTTCGGGAGAGAAATCTGATGGATATTCGAATATCTCTTTGAGCGGTTCAACAAAGGTCATTCTGTCAAGTGCATATATACGCAACTGATTATATTCAGTATTAAGTCCTATTATATACCAGCGTTGTTTGAATATTCTTATAAAATATGGTAGAAGAGTTACTATATGCTCCTCACTCTCGGTAAATGTTTTATATGAGAATTGTAATACTCTACTATCGCGCATTGCCTCGATTATTGTTGTGAGGTATATCTCCCCAGAGGGGTTTTTCTCCAACATTATTCTGTCGTGCAGTTTCTGTTGCTCATTTACTATATTGCCTACGGCAAATGAGTTTAATAGCCAAAAGCGGACTTTGTCATTTGATAGTGTATCTGTGTCTTCTATATAATACTCCCAAGTGGTTCTATCACACTCTATATTTATATCAAAAAATTCTTGTATCTTCTCACGATGATTATGAAATGTTCTACGTGGTATTGGGGTGCCATCAGAGAAATCTGTGTGTATCCAGCTATTGTTTATCTCTTTTAAGGTCATACGTTTATTGCGGTAAAGGGTATTTACCAACCATACATATTTGTTAAAGAGATTTTGTGCCATAGTGTTATATGTTTGTTGCTGCTTGCTCCATTTCTACCCATAGTTTGTCATCGGATGGGACAGGGGCTGTTACTGATATTTGTTTTTTAGATACGGGATGTATGAACTCTATTGAGCGTGCATGTAACGATATGCCTCCATTGGCGTTTGAGCGTTCTGCTCCATACTTCAAATCGCCTTTTATTGGACATCCGATTTTTGCCAACTGACAACGTATTTGATGATGACGTCCTGTTTTTAGATTTACATGTAGCAAATTATAGTTGACGCTTTTTGCCAAAAGTGTGTATGATAATTCTGCCTCTTTGGCTCCATTTTTTGGTTTGTCGTATGCTACACTCTTATTCAACTTTTCGTTGCGGTAGATGTAGTGTTTGAGGGTCTGGCTCTCAAATGGTGGTTCGTTTTTTACTATTGCCCAATATGTTTTTTTTACCTCCCCTACTCTAAACATTTCGTTTAGTCGAGATAGTGCTTTACTTGTTTTAGCAAATACTACTACTCCGCTTACGGGACGGTCGAGTCGATGGGTTACGCCAATAAATACATTTCCTGGCTTGGAATATTTTTCCTTTATCCACTCTTTGACAATTTCGCTGAGCGGTTTGTCGCCGGTTTTGTCGCCTTGTACTATTTCGGAACTGTTTTTATTGACGATGATTATATGATTGTCTTCGTATAGTACTTCCACCTTTATTTGCTTTTATTGGTTTGTATTTTGTTTTCGGATGTAGCTTTGCTACAATTAGGAATTCATTTCTAATTTAAAAAATCATTTCTAATTCCTAATTTAATAGGACTGACTACTTTATAAAC
>JAZONU010000196.1:0-2690 GCA_045654605.1 Candidatus Caccoplasma sp.
AATTACAAGCAAAGAGGTTTGGACTGAGGATTGCGAGATAGTTATTGTTGATTCAGATGGTACTGAAACAATTAATTCAACTACAAGTTTTAGAGGACGAGGAAATACAACATGGGGATACCCAAAGAAACCATACGCAATAAAACTTGATAGTAAATCGGAGGTGTTGGGTATGCCAAAACATAAACGCTGGGTGTTATTGGCAAACTGGATGGACCGTACTTTATTACGTAATGCTGTAACATTTGAAATGGCACGTCAAATAATGGATTGGGCTCCCCGTGGAGAGTTTGTTGAGTTCTATCTTAACGGTACACACCAAGGAAATTACTACCTGTGCGAGCAGATTAAAATAGACAAAAACAGAATAAATATTTCGGAGTTTGAAGATGATGCTACCGATGGCGAAAGTGGCGGTTATCTATTGGAGTTTGATACCAACTATCAGGCAGAGATAAATTACTTTATGAGTAGTTACTATGGTTATCCTGTAACAATTAAAGACCCTGACGAGGAGATAATCACTTCATGGCAACACCCATTATATACATATATAAAGGATTACGTTGCAGATACTGAACACGCATTGAAGAATAGCATTTTTGAAACTGTATTCTCTAAATTAGATTATTCAACATTCGTTGATTACTTCTTGATACAAGAGATTTCGGGAAATGGTGAGTGCAGACACCCCAAAAGCTCATACATGTATAAAGATGCAGGAGGTAAAATATGTGCAGGACCTGTTTGGGATTTCGATTGGGGAACGTACTCGATAGGTGATAAAGGTTTTATAAATAATAATGCAATATGGTATAAGGAGTTATTTAAATCGGCAGAGTTTAAGGCTGCATTAAAAACACGATGGGCAGAGGTAAAACATGTGTTTGAAAATATTGATACATTCATTGATGAACAAGCCGAATTAATTCGCGACTCAGAGGCAGTAAACCACGAAATGTGGCCAATAGACAATCGTCATGGATATCCCAACGGTGATGAGTTAATCGATTTTGACTCTGCAGTTGAGCGAATGAAACAGGCAATAGAGGAGCGTATTACTGAAGTAGATGAAGCAATTTCAAGTTTATAGTTGTTAGTTGTGGGACTTTGTTCCTTTAACCCACTATCGCCCAACAATACTTAAATAAGTTTGTTATTGTATTCGCTTACTCGCATCATTGATAGAATATAGCCAACTGCATAAAAAACAGTTGGCTATTTATTTGAGATAGTTTTATTTGAAAAATCTCTTTTAACTAACAACTAAAAACTAACAACTTAAATTATCTTCCCGTATGAGAGAACATGTGCCATTTTTTACGGTGGCACTCTTTTTTATCCATAGCAAGACGTGATTCAGTTGGGTATTCCAACTTTTCGAGGTCGGCAATATACGATTTAATATCGTTCAGAAGCATATCTGCCATATCTCGAGAGAAGCCCTGACGAACAACTATACGCATAACGGTCATATTCTCAATGTCTTTAGGCATTGTATATGCAGGAACCATCCAGCCACTCTGTTTTAATCGGTCTTGAAGGTCGAACAGCGTCCATTTTGCATTTTTTGCGTAGTCGCAATTCATCGACCAAATGAAGAGTGGATTTACAAGTTCTTTACTATAAACATTGAATTGTGGCATTTTAGCAATCTCGCTATGAACATACTCTGCAACCTTCATACAACTATGTTGAATAGCCTTGTAACCTTCAAATCCTAAACGAATAAATTGATAGTATTGTCCTAAAATTTGTGCTCCGGGGCGAGAGAAGTTCAAACCTACTTGAGTTATGTTTGCTCCAAGATAGTTTACGCTGAAAGCCATATCTCCGGGAAGGTATGCCTTATCTTTCCAAATAACCCAACCCAATCCAGGATAAACAAGACCATATTTGTGTCCCGAGGTACTGATTGATAAAACCCATTTTAAACGGAAATCCCAACGTTTTTCGGGATATAGGAATGGCATGATAAAACCACCCGAAGCTGCATCAACGTGAATGGGAATGTTATGTCCAGTTTTAGCATTATATGCTTCAAGAGCAGCATCCAATGCCTCAACATCGTCGTTCATTCCAGTCCAAGTAACACCCATAATAGGAACAATGCATATTGTATTCTCGTCGCACAACGAAATAGCCTTTTCAATGTCCAAAGTAATATGCTCGTGGCTTAGAGGTACTGTACGCATTTCGATTTGCCAAAGTTGAGCAAACTTCTCCCATACAACTTGATAGCCCGATGAGATTATAAAGTTAGGTTTGTCGCAAGGTTTGCCTGCAGCTTTACGTCGCTCTTTCCAACGCAACCAAGCGGCAACACCACCCAACATACAAGCCTCCGACGAGCCAATGGCAACAGCTCCAGCTTTCCACTCATTCTGTTCGGGAGAGTTCCAAAGATTTGCCATGATATTAATGCACTTGGCGTTCATTACAGCAACCCTTGGGTACTCTGTCTCATCGATATAGTTAATATCGATGGCCTCATTCATCAGCTTTGTTGCATACTTATCCATATAGGTAGTAACGAAAGTAGCAAGATTAAGACGAGGTTGAGTTTGAGCAAAAGTTTCGTCTTTAACCATTTGGTAGGCAATTTCAGGAGAAGTAGGGTGGCAAGGGATTGTTTGGCAAGGAGCCGACTCTAACATTCTCTCTGAACCGAATACGGGAATTTCGCAGTT
>JAZONU010000197.1:0-3402 GCA_045654605.1 Candidatus Caccoplasma sp.
GATGAATATCTCTCAACTGAAATTAAACTTGCATTTAATTTTACTCGCAAACTACTCGCACACCGGGCGGACTGAACACCCGAAGAAACGGTTGTGGAAACTCCAGTACACGTTGCTCGAATAGAAGTACAAGTAGTAGGCGCCGCTGCTGTTGCTCGCGAAAAGCGAACTCGACCAACAGTAGCCGTAGTCGCCTGCATCGTAGAGACCGTCGTTGTCGCGATAACCCGCAGCAGGAAGAAAGATGGAGTTACCATTCTTTTTACTTGTTACTTTATACCCCTTTACTCCTCTTCGTTCAGTCCAAGTCCATGTGCAGTTATTTTCATCTATTAACTCATCTATCTCTTCTTCTGTTGGCATTCGCCAACTGCCTCCCCAATTTACGTGTGCTGCATCGTCTTCAAGGTCAAGCGTTCTTTTATTATCTACTTTGCCATAATCTGAATCTGTGCAGTATTTGGTCAGTGTTTTGTATGAACCATTGCAATACTTGTAGGTACTCCAAGAATAATCTTCTTTTGGCTCAGTTTCGCCCCATGCAAAGTAATCGCCATACTCTTCGGGAGTATTTGCTCCTACATTGCAAGTTGCCCATTTTATACCACTGGGTAAGCCTAAATCTACATACTTATGTCCTTTATGACCAGACAAATCAGGCCCAACGTATTCGTACCCGTTTTCAGATTCATTTTCAGCTACATTTTCCGTATTACTTTTTTCCTTTGTACATGAAGCAAAGGTTAGTAACAGCATTGCTAAAAGCATGCTTATGATGCTTAAATAATTTTTTTGGTGTTTCATAATGATTTTATTTTATGGTTTTATGTTTTTTGACTTATTTGTCTAATTTATCTTTATTGGTGTATGTCGGACGCAGCATGCTGTGTCCCTACTTTTTTACAAAGTAAAGTTAAATTTTTCAATCAAACAACAGCCCTCTAATGGTGGGAGAGGGATAAATTGTTGGCTTATAGATATTTAGTGATTGTTTTTTATAAAACAAGTAGGATTAATAGGATAATTAAGATAATTATGATTAATGGGCTGATAACTACTGATACCCTTTTCAGCGGACAGAGCATGCTCTGTCCCTACTTGGCTGCCAACTAACAGCTGATAGCTAATCTCTTCACCTTACCCGAATAGGTTTCAGAAAACTTTGAGAGAAATTTAATCTGTTTGGGATATTTATGTTTTGACAAAGCCTCTTTGAGTTGCATCAAGAGGTTTTGTTGTTTTTCAGAGTTCCACTCCTCGCCTTCTATTACAAGGGTGCATATTTCGCCCCAAAGAGTATCGGGAGTTCCTATTACATAGAAACGCTCTTTTATGTATGGAGCTATTAGTTTCTCAATCTCCTCCGGGAATATTTTCACTCCTCCTGAGTTTATAACATTATCAAATCGTCCTCGCCAAATGAAGTGGGTTGAATCTATTAAATCAACCATATCGTTTGTTACAACCTCTTTTATTGAAAGATGTGGAACATTTATTTTTAAGCATCCTCTATCATCTGTCGAAAAAGTTACTCCAGGCAGAGCAAAGTAACTATCCCCTGCTCCAACTTTACGGAGAGCAACGTGTGAAAGGGTTTCAGTCATTCCATATGTTGCATAGGCATTGAGAGACGTCTCAGCTATACGTTTTTCAGTTATGCTATCAAGTGGTGCACCTCCTATTATCATATTCTCTATTTTTGATAGTTGAGCAAATGAAAGTTCTTCATTTAGAATATTTACCACCTGCGATGGCACCATAGCAGATAGTGTTACTTGTGGTTGCAATGGCTGACTAAGAGGGTTTGAAGAGGGTATCTGTTCAATCATCTCTGCTCCCGCCTCTATCCAACGCACTATCATCATTTTTCCTGCTATATAGTTTGGAGATAGCGACAAAAGGAATATTGAGTTGGAGTTGATATTAAAGAAACGGTTTGTCATCTGTGCGGATGCTCGCATATCACTCTTTAAAAGTTGTATAGTTTTAGGCACGCCTGTTGAGCCTGATGTTTGAGCAGTCATATATTGGCTATCATCAAACCAATCGGTTACAAACTTTGCAAACTCAGGAGTTACCTCCTCTCTTAATTCTACAAGTGATGTTATGCGTTTTCCGTTTATCTTAAACTCCATTTTATATTAGAGATAAATCCCATTTTTGAGATGGGTTATGGTATAGTCTCTCGCCTTCAATGAATAGTGGCGAGGGGATATTATTTGTATAGAGTTGCCCAGTTCCCAATCCTTGAGGCATAGTTACAGGTTTTGCCGACACCCATTGAGAAATAACATTCAGACCGATGTTTGATTCCAATGCCGATGTTGCCCACCATCCTATTCCTCGCTCTTCAGCAAGAAAAATCCACTCGTCAGAAGAGGCAAAACCTCCTGCCAACGATGGTTTTAGAATTATATATTGTGGTTTTATGACATTAAGCAACTCCTCTTTTGCGTCTCGCTCAACAACTCCGATTAACTCTTCATCCAAAGCTATTGGTATTGGAGAAGTGCTGCAAATCTCCGCCATTGCATTGTAGTTACCTTGCTTAATGGGTTGTTCTATTGAATGTATGCCAAAGCGTGATAGTTGCTCCAACTTCTGCATGGCATTGTCGGGAGAGAATGCTCCGTTTGCATCTAATCGCAACTCCAATATATCTTGCGGGAAACGGTTACGAATTGAAGTTATTAAATCTAATTCCGAAGCAAAATCAATACCACCAATTTTTAGTTTCAAGCAGTTAAAACCTTGCGATAGTTTTTGAGATATTCTCTCTGCCATCTCCTCTTTGTTTCCCATCCAGATGAGTCCGTTTATACGTATTCCATCCTCACCTCGGGTAAATGGAGTATTGTATAGCATACATCTGCCCCCGCTTTTTAAATCGGCTATGGCTGTTTCAACTCCAAATAGAATCGAACTCCACTCCTTAAGTTCCGAAAAGTTGAGAGAGTCAATATTTTCGCAAACCTCTTGGAGTTTTGCTTCGTAATTAGGGTTATCTTCCGCACTCAATCCGCGGAAAAGAGATGCCTCTCCCAATCCATAAAGAGTGGGATTATTTTCATCCCACACCTTTATGAAATAGGTCTCTTTTTTAAGCAAGGTATTTCGAGAAGTTATTGCAGCTTGCTTAAATATCAGGTCATATTTCCTGTATTCTGCCTTCATTAGGGGAATTTAGGGAATTTCTTAAAATCAGGATCGCGTTTCTCAAGAAAGGCTTTTTTACCCTCTTGTGCCTCTTCCATTAGATAGAACATCATAGTCGCATCTCCTGCAAACTCCATAAGTCCATGTTGCCCGTCAAGTTCGGCATTAAGAGCTCGTTTAATCATACGTATCGCCATTGGCGAGCGTTGTAGTATTGTTTCGCACCACTCTACTGTTTCGTCCTCT
>JAZONU010000198.1:0-1982 GCA_045654605.1 Candidatus Caccoplasma sp.
AAGAAAGTGCTATAACTAATGCTATAACACACAAATACCAATAACGCAAAAACTTAAACACCCATTCTAAAATATTAAAATCTGCTTCTCTATCCTCAACAATAGGTGTCTCGTTACTATAATAATACTTTGAATTCTTATCCGAATAATATTCCATACACTAAATAGTTATAATTAAATACCAAAGATATACCTCTATTTATTATATCCTAATTAAACGTATTCCAAACCGACACTAACATACTCAAAGACGATGATATAACACTTAAAAATCCTGAATATGAATCAATTGCCCAAAAACGACGCTTTGAAAAATCAAAATATATTACATCATTTGGATACACATAGTAATAATCAGAGTCTATCACTGACCGTGGACGTATATCAAACTCTATAATCTTCATACCCTCAACCGAACGTCTCAATATTTTAACATGAGCCAAATCTGCAGAAGGACTAATCCCCCCCGACAAAGCCAAAGCTTGATAAATGGTCAATCGATCTTTATAAATAGGAAAATACCCTCTACCTGCATCCCCAATAACACAAAATGTCCCCGTTGATAATGCCAACTTAACCATTATATCATCCGCAAATCCTCGAAGCTCATTCTCTATTTTTAGCTCTGCCTCTTGCAATGTCAAACCTGCCACATCCACCTTACTCAAAAATGGTATATCAATAGTCCCATCCTCATAAATTCGATAAGTAAACGAACTATTTGCCGAAACGTTCGACACTCCTCCCGACTGAAACAACAACGCTGTTTCCATATTCAATGAAACAACTCGCAACTCCAACTCATCATTCTTCTGAAGTCGATACAACTCATACTCACCTTTTTCATACTCTGGCAAACCACTACGCTCTTGCAACAATCCAACTCGCCGAATAGGATAACATGAAGACAATAATATTATTGCCACTATATATATTATATGCTTATATATCTGTTTCATAACACTATTTACTTTGAAGATTTTATAATCGTATTAACCACAGAATACACAAACAAACCAAATGATACCGTTGCAAATGTCATAGACAATACACTCGTAAAATGATTTGCGCCCCAATGCTTAGCTCTATCAAATGGTATATATATAACGTCATTAGGCTGAACATAGTAATACTCCGAATCAATTATTGATTTCGACCGCAAATCAAACACCTTAACCTCTGTCCCTGCTGCTGTTTGACGAATAAGATGAACATCTTTACGATTAGCATACAACGACAAATCTCCACTCATAGCTAATGCTTCAAATATAGTCAACTGCTCTCGAGGTATGTTGTAACGCCCTGCACCCGACTCTCCTATAATAGAAAAACTACGATTAGCCAAACGAACATCCACTGAATATCCTTGCAACATACCATCTAACTTCTCCTCCAACAACAACTTAACCTCTCGCAATGTCTTATCTACAACTTTCAAACGCCCTACGTATGGATAATCTATACAATCATCTTCATCTACTAAATAAAGGTACAAACGCGCAGTAGAATTATCTGGAGTTAAATTATACATATTATTTAGCGAAACATTACCATTAAACATATCCGCCAACTCCTTATCTATCGCATTTACACGCACATATATATAATCCCCACGTTGCAACAAATAATCATCAAACGTGACAGAATCATTGTAAACAGGAATATTCTTCCCCTCTTGTAAGTAGTTTATTTTCTTCGACATAACACACGAAGAAAACAACATTACAAGAACAGATAATATAAGTATATATTTTGTTTTTTTCATATATTACACATCACTCCATTACACCTTGCAAAGTTACAAAAAATATCTAACATACAAAAACAAAAAAAATAAAAATAAAAAAAACGGATAATCTAAAAGTATAGATTATCCGCTATATTACTAAACAACAGACTATTATCGACCTGCTTGTTTGATATAATTTCTCAATGTATCATTAAATTCATTTTCATTCATCAAATCTTCAAGATTGATATGC
>JAZONU010000199.1:0-6478 GCA_045654605.1 Candidatus Caccoplasma sp.
AGATTGAGTGAACAAAATGAAACATTAAAATGTTTTATTATCAGCAGTCAGTTGTTAGAGATAACTTAGTTGCGATTAAAAGAGAGCATAACTCAAGTTTACTTGAAGTTATACCGAGTGGTAGCAACTTGGACGATAGACGCAGTCATAGTTGCGATAAAATAAAAAGAGCCAAAGCTGCGAGTAAGCGAGAGCAATATCAAATTTATTTGAATATTGCCGAGCGAGAGCAGGTTGGGCGAGCGTAGCGAGCCAATTGTGTTTTATATATTTCCTATTTTCTTTATCGAAGAAGCGGGTGTTGCGTGAGCAAAACCCGCTTCGCTTATATATATCATAATAGATTATAAAATATTAGCTGTGGCTATGAATAGTCATTATAAATAGTTATCTTTACACACGAAAAACAAAGGTATAATAAATTTATAGTAAGAGGACTAAACCATTTCAAATATAAATTGTCAATAAAATAGAACACAAAAGCTATTAATTATGAAGACAAGGACAATTCTTTTGGTATTAATGTTGATGTTGTCAATATCTATATATTCGCAACGATCAGTATTTGAAGATGATATATACTATTCACCCAAGTCAAACAAAACAGTAAAGGAAGTAACTAAAGTTGAGACAACAACAACTACAACATCAACTCCTGTTACCACTACTGTGTTGTCATCTAATGATATGGATGTAGATGCATATAATAGGAGATATTCATCTGACTATTCAGTAGAAGGAACTACCCAAGAGCAAATACAACAAACCACTACCACCACAACAACTACACAAACATATTACGTAAATGGAGTAGGGGGAGATGGTATGGAGTATGCAGAGAGAATAAGACGTTTTCATAATCCCGAAATAGGGTTATATGTAGTAGATCCAGAATACAATAACATATATTTGATAGACGATGATTACACACCCTATATTTCATCTATAAATATAATAACAACGCCATGGATAACCCCATTAGTATATACTTCGTGGTATTATAACCCATGGAGATACAACTCATGGTATTATACTTCGTGGTATTATAACCCTTGGAGATATGATCCTTGGTATTGGCCTACAGCCTATTATCCAAGTTATTATAGACCACGCCCATATCCGGGATATAGACCAGCACCACCTCCTCCATCGCACAGACCGGGGTATGATCCAACACCACGTCCAAACAGTAATCATGGAAACAGATATAATCCGGGAGGTTCTGTCGGGACAGGTGGACGTACCGATGGTGCAACCCGATATAATGGAACAACAGCACCATCACGCAATAATCAATCAGTATCACCAAACAGACAAAATAATACACCTAAAAAAACAACTCCATCTTATGGAGGAAGAACATCATCCGGAGGAAGCAATAAAGGAACATCAACATCAGGAGGATCTTTTACAAGACCTTCATATTCTAAACCGACAACTACAACTCCGTCGAGACAAAGCTATACTCCAAGTTCTTCTGGCAGAAGTGGGATGAGTTCCGGTTCATCAATAAAAAGTTCAAGTGGACGTAGTGTAGGAGGAAGAGGTTCAAGATAAAAGTTAAAAGTAAAAAATATGAAGAAAATAGCCATAATATCAATGCTAATATCGTTGCCATTAATGATGATGGCTCAAAATGCAATGGATATATACTCTATGTCATCAAGTCAGATAAGAGGAACAGCAAGATATGTATCAATGGGAGGAGCTTTTACATCTCTTGGAGGAGATCCATCATCAATAGTTCAAAACCCTGCGGGAATAGGAGTATATCGTTCATCAGAGGTTTCCGCATCATTGGGAGGACAATGGACCTCAAACTACTCTCCTAATGCAGAAGATGCAAAGAAGGCAGCCTTTACTTTTGATAATATGTCGTTAGTAACAACCTTCTTCACAGGAAAATCAAGTGGACTATTAAACCTAAATGTAGGAGTAACTTATAATAGAAATCAATCATACAAAAGAAAGTATAATGGAGTAACTCCTGAATTAGGAGCATCGTTTACAAACTATTTAGAAACTGTAACACAAGGAATACCATCAACCGACCTTGTTGTAACAAAAGATAAAGACTCATATTATCAAACATCATCGCCATGGTTGTCAATATTGGGCTATCAATCATACCTAATATCACCTTTATATGATGGAGCTTCAACCTATTACGGGCTATTTACCCCGGGAAAAACAACAGGCTCGTCATATACCACAATATTAGAGGATGGGCGTAATGACGAATATACCATCAATTTTGGAGGAAATATAAACGATAGATTATATTTTGGTTTGGCATTTGGCATACGAGATTTTAATATAACAAGAGAGGTATATTATACTGAGGATTTAGTAGGTACAGAAGGAGTATATGTAGATGATAATAATACAGCACGAAACATTTCATCATCAAACTACCAGTACTATACATTCTATAATATGAGAGGAATGGGATTTAATGGAAAGTTTGGATTAATAGCCCGAATAACAGATAATTTTAGATTGGGAGCAACAATACATACTCCAACCTTTTTTAATATTGACCAAACAATGGATGCCTCAATTGATAATAAGTTTATAATTGAGAACTTAAAAAATATAGATGAGTATCAAATAACTCCCTCTGTAGCAACCAATACAATAAAGGTTCGTACACCTTGGAATTTTCAAGTAGGAGCATCCTATGTAGCAGGTAGTAAAGCAATCATATCAGCCGATTACCAATACACTGCTTACAATAGTATGAAGATGAAAGAATATAATGGAGATGAATTCCCAATAGAGAATGCCTTTTATAAAGCATGTTTTAAACCGGGTCATACAGTTAAGGTTGGAGCAGAGTTCAGAGCAACCAATGCACTCTCATTAAGAGCAGGTTATTCATTACAATTCTCACCAATAAAAGCAGAGTTGAAAGATGTAAATACAGAAGTGCCTACAGCAGGAATGCAAACTGCCTATATGTTACCGGGAAATGCCTCGTATTATAGTTGTGGAGCAGGATATAAATTTAGAGTATGTTATATAGATTTTGCATATCAACACTATACACAAAAATCAGATATGTTTGCATTTTCACCCATATTTACTGAAGATGCATCACTTGTTCCAGCAAGTTCTGAAGTAACAACTAAGCAAAACTCAATAACATTTACATTTGGAATAAAATTTTAGATTACAAAAGAGTAATCGTACTATATGAAAGAGGAGAAATCACTGATGATTTCTCCTCTTTTTTATTACGTCAAAAAGTTTGAAATACTTATCTATAGCAAATTTTCCACCACCCGTAATAAAAAGAGCTATATATATGGCAAGGTAGATTATTGCAAGTTCGCTTTGTCTGAAAATAAATTCCGGGAAAGTAAAAAAAGCAGCAGTAATCATACCAATTGCTAAAATAATGGCAGCAAGACGAGTGAAAAGACCTATAACTAACAGAATTGAGCATCCAAATTCAGCAATGGTTATAAGCGTTAGGGCTACCCATGAATTCAAACCAAAAGGAGTAGGAAAGCCATCTGCAATAGTACTAAAATTCTCAATTTTATCGATGGCATGAGTAAGCATCATAAAGCCAACAAAAACTCTTAAAAAAAGAATAGCAATATTCACCTCTGTGTTAAACCCTTTTTTAAGAAACCTATGTTTTTTTACCTCTGTCATAACCTGTTTTTTTAATAATAACGAACAACTAATAAAATAGTTTTTTGTAATTCAAATTATTCCTTTTTGAGAGCAATACAGAAGAGAGAGTAGAACTCTTTACCTGTGGAGAAATATGGGTAAATGAATATTTTCAAGGAGCAACTACAAATATTGTAATTAACCATTTAGCTTTTTAATCCATTAATTTGCTTTTCCCAGAAAAACTCATTTATAACTATAATACTAAGAGTAATAAATTCTGCAACGGGCATGGCAATCCACATACCAACTTCACCAAAGAGTATGGGTAGAAGAATGAAGCAAGGAATAAGAATTATAAACCCTCTTAAAAGCACCAGCCAGGTGGCATGTTTTATCTGCTCAATACTTTGATAATAGCCAATTATAGCTACGTTTAGGATAAAGAATATAATACCCGATGCCAGGTATGGGAATCCTTTAATTGCGATTTCTCCTGCTTGGCTATGCGAGTCCACAAACAAAATAACCAACTCTTTGGGGAAGAAAATAAACAGTGCAGAAACCAATATTCCGCTTACCACAGAGTATTTAAGTAATAAAGCTCGAGCCACTTTAATCTCTTTCCAACGTTCAATACCATAGTTGTAGCTTATAATCGGTTGAGCCGATTGTGCAATGGCATTACCAACCATAAAAAAGAAAGGCATATAGTAGCAGGCAATACCGTATGCACCAACACCAGCATCTCCGAGGTAGTGCATAAAAATAAGATTACCTACAAATATAAGCACAGCCAATGTCAACTCTCCCAATAATGTTGAAGAGCCTATCTTGCAGTGATATGCAAAATTGCGTAGCGACAATTTAAGAGAGGTTTTGCTCCATTTAAGTTTTGTCATACCCACTGTTTTATATCTAAACAGCAGATAATAGATAGCCATTATCCCTCCAAAGATAATACTGATACCGGTTGCAATGGCTGCACCCTTAACGCCCATTCCAAGAGGGAAAATAAATACCCAATCCAATAACACATTAAGCGAAGCGGGTATTATGTTACACCACATGGCATATTTAGGAGAACCATCGAGTCGGATAATAAACAACCCAATCATACTCCACATCTGAAACACGAAACTTGGCATAAGCCAAACGGTATAATCCATAACTTGAGGCAAAAGAGTGGGGGACGAACCTAATAATTTACCGAAAAATTCTGGGAATAATACCAATGAAGTTGCAAAAATGGCAACAATGGTAGATGTGATTATTATGGCTTGAGAAACATTAAGTTTTGCTGCCTTAATATTGTTTTGAGAAAGATGAATAGATGAAACAACAGAACAACCCATACCCACCATAAGACCAAATCCTGCCATTATTTGGAATATGGGTACAAATATATTTATGGCGGCAATACCATCGGCACCAACTCCATGACCAATAAAAATTCCGTCAATGGCAGTTACTGCACATATCGATAAAGCTCCTAACAAAGTAGGTATAAGCAATTTTTTAAAAATGGTTTTTATATTTCCATCTTTAAAATCTATATTATCTCTATTCATTGTAAACTATTCTACTATATAAGAGGTTTAAAGAATGTAGTTGTATTTAAAAACCTTTAAACCTATTAAAGGATGTAAGTTCTTCACAGAACAATTAATTTTCAACTATACAATCTATATTACTATTCTCTCTTTTTATCTTTCTATATATCCAAACAAATGCAATCATGCTGAATGTAAATGCTGCAACATCAGAGATTGGCATGCTAATCCAGACTCCATCAGTACCATAGAAGTAGGGTAGAATTATGATACCTGGAACTAAGAACAACATCTGTCGTGAAAGAGATAAGAGAATAGATATTTTTGATTTTCCGATTGCTTGGAAAAAGTTGGTAATAACAATTTGAGCACCAACAAGGGGAAAGCACAAACCTGTGATGGTGAGACCATTCGATGCTATTGAGCTAAGAGTGGCGTCATCAGAAAATATTCCTACTACTTGATCGGGGAAGAATACAAACATAACCCATCCCAATGTTGTTATGACGCTACCTATAAATATTCCATAATATAAAGTCTTCCACATTCTCGAAAACTGTTTAGCTCCATAATTATAGCCTAATATAGGTTGCATGCCTTGATTTAAACCGGCAACAATCATAACAATAAGCATCAACATCCTATTTATTATACTGCCGTATGCACCAATAGCCAAATCTCCTCCATTCTCTTTTAAACTACTGTTTAGGAATATTACCATAATACTTGCACAAACATTTAGTAGGAATGGTGCCAAGCCAACAGCAAGAATGCTCTTTATTATTTTATTTTGCAGAGAGAAATATCCCTCCTTAAAATGGATAAAACTCTTTTTATTTATAAAGTGCCAAAGAACCCAAATCATACCGCAAACTTGCGAAATAACAGTTGCCCATGCTGCACCTTTAATACCCATGTCAAAAACGAATATAAATATGGGTGCTAATATAACATTTACAACAACGCTTAATAAGGCAGAATACATCGCTTTGCGAGGATATCCTGTTGATCTCATAACATTATTTAACCCCACAAAAATATACGCAATGGGGTTTGCAAGCAGTATTATGAGCATAAAATCGTGGGCGTATGGGAGAGTGTATTCGCTTGCCCCGAAGAATGTTAGAATTTTATCTAAGAAAGGGATAGTGCAAACAGTAACACCAATACCAACCAATACTAAAAGTATTGTAACATTGTGTAAAACTCCTGTGGTACGTTCCATATCCTTTTGTCCCATGTAGATTGAAGATATAGTTGCTCCACCTATGGAAATAAGCATACAAAAAGCAATAACAAGG
>JAZONU010000200.1:0-3736 GCA_045654605.1 Candidatus Caccoplasma sp.
ATTCCAACAGTTGAAGGTCTTAAAAAAGAGAATATCGAATATAAAGGATTTATCTTCTTAGGTCTTATTAATGTTGAGAACGAGCCTATGGTTATTGAATATAACGTGAGAATGGGCGATCCAGAAACTGAAGCTGTTATGTTGAGAGTTAAATCGGACCTTGTTGATATGTTCGAAGCTGTGGCAGAGTGTAAACTAAATGAAAAAACTCTTGAAATTGACCCTCGTTATGCTGTAACAGTTATGTTGGTATCGGGCGGATATCCCGGAGATTACGAAAAAGGTAAAGAGATTACAGGCCTTGACTCGGTTACAGATAGTATTCTTTTCCACGCAGGAACCACACTTAAAGATGGTAAAGTTGTAACATCAGGCGGTAGAGTAATAGCTGTAAGTTCATACGGAAATAGTAAAGATGAGGCATTAGCTAAATCATTTGAAAATGCTCAAAAGATAGAATTCGACAAAAAGTATTACCGTAGAGATATCGGCTTTGATTTAAAATAGATTTTAAATAGTGGATTTAAACAGAGAGTATGGAACAATAAAGGTACCTACATCATTGGTATCTCATATAATGTGTGTATTTGTGGCGGTGGCATTAATAGTCATCGCCTCAATATATTCTACTCCCGAAATAACATATTTCAATGGTATTGTGCCATTGCATATTACACCAGAGTGGTACTCCTCAAATATAGCATTGGGCATAAATATGGTTTTAATGATACTGCTTGTTGTCATTACATCCACCATCGCAAACAAATATTCACTAACTACTCTACATTCGGTTCTTCCAACTCTGTTCTTATTAATGTTACAATGCTGTAATACCACATTACAAACATCACTTAATATTGGAATATTTGGAGCATTCACTCTACTTGTTTCTACTCTATACCTGTTTGAGAATTACGGATGTAAACAAGTTGAAAAATCTATATATGGTATTACCCTTATATTGTGTGCTACCACCTTGTTATGGAATAAAATTGTATTCTTTATTCCCCTATTTTGGTTAGGTATGGGACAGTTAAATATGCTAACCATAAAGAGTGCTTTTGCTTCAATTTTTGCATTGGCAACATCTGCTTTTTTATTTTGGGGACTTTCATATTTAGGGTGGTGTAACTTTGATTTTACATCATCATGGGAGGAGATAAAATCGGTTGTCATGTTAAATGATTATGAATATGTAACTCAATCGACCCTATCTGATGTGTTATACATAATCCCTATTTTAATGGTTATTGTTGTATATAATTTAACCAATTTATATGCAGATTCTCGCGAAAAGATATCGATAAAACGATATATACAGTTTCTAAATTCAATTTTAGTAACTACAATATTGCTTATTGCTATGAATCCGCTAAGCATAACCTCCTACATGCCTATATTCAATGTGGTATCCGCACTATTGAGTGCTCACTATTTCAACAGCATAAAGAGTAAAATCAAATTAAGGTTTCTTTACTCAATAATATTAATATACATAACAATGTATGTTGTATGGATCTTGTAGCACAGTTTAATGAATGGGGATATATAGGTCTATTCCTTGCAGCCTTTATTTCGGGGACAATACTACCTCTATGCTCAGAGGCTGTATTATCTCTTTTGATTGCCTCGGGGTATAGTACAACAATAACATTAATGGTTGCAACTCTCGGTAATTTCTTGGGAGGTGTAACATGCTACTACATTGGAAGATTAGGTTCGTTAACGTGGATTGAAAAATATCTTAAAATTAAACCTGATAAATTAAATAAGGGTATTTCGTACGTTCAAAAGGGACCAGGTGCTATAATTGCATTTTTCTCTTTTCTGCCTATATGTGGCGAACTTATTATAGTAGCATTGGGATATATGAGAGCAAACCTATGGGTAACAAATATATCAATGTTAGCCGGTAAATTTCTACGATACTTATGTATTGCAAAGGGTGTTGAGTTCTTTATATGATAAAGAGTTATCTTTGCACCCCGATTAGATATTTAAAAAGATATGAAAATAGATAAACTCGACTTTGGCGACAAACCTATATTTCTTGCACCAATGGAAGGTGTAACAGATGCCTCGTTCAGACTTATGTGCAAAGAGTTTGGTGCAGATATGGTTTATACCGAATTTGTATCGGCCGATGCTCTAATCAGGCACGTTAATAAAACAGAGGCTAAACTCTCTATCAGCGAAGAGGAACGTCCTGTTGTGATACAGATTTATGGTAGGGAAATTGAGCCAATGGTTGAAGCTGCAAAAATATGCCGAGAGGCAAATCCCGATGTGTTAGATATAAACTTTGGTTGCCCCGTTAAACGCGTGGCAGGTAAAGGAGCAGGTGCCGGAATGTTACGAAATATTCCACAAATGCTTAACATTACAAGAGCTGTTGTTGAAGCTGTTGATATTCCCGTAACAGTAAAAACACGCTTGGGTTGGGATCATGACTCAAAAATCATTGAAACCCTTGCCGAAGAGCTACAAGATTGCGGAATTGCAGCTCTTACAATACACGGTCGTACTCGTAGCCAAATGTACACAGGCTCGGCAGATTGGGACTATATTGGAAGAGTTAAAGCAAATAGCAAAATAAAGATTCCCATTATAGGAAATGGAGATGTAACATCTGCAGAAATTGCCAAAGAAAAATTTGATAAATATAAAACAGATGCCATAATGATTGGTCGCGGAGCTATTGGTGCCCCATGGATATTTCGCGATGTAAAAGGATATTTGACAAATCCCGATACATATAAACCTCTGTCGGCAGAAGAGAAAATGGAGGTATTCCGTCGCCAAATGCGTGAAAGTATTGCTCGATTGGATGAACGCAGAGGCATACTTCATATACGCCGACATCTTGCCGCTACAACTCTGTTTAAGGGTATTCCCAACTTCAGAGATATTAAAATAGCAATGTTGAGAGCAGAAAAAGAGGATGAACTAAACTCTATATTTGATACTATACAAGAAAAATATTTAACTAATTCAATAGAAAATGAGAAAGATTAAAAAACTTTTATTTGCAGTAATTACAATTTTTATTGTAAGTACAACAGCAAAAGCCGAACAGGTGGTTGTGAAAAAATATAATTACGTATATAGCGACACAACTATTGCTGATTTTGACAAAGTGAGCATATTAAATGGTATTAATGTTGTGTACACACAAAGCGAAAGCCAAGCCGGTAAAGTGAGAATATATGCTCCAGAAGGGAAAGATGTGGTATCTATAACATCGAAAGATGGTTTGGTTAGCATCAGATACGGAAGAGGGTATAAACGAGATTTCGGAGTTATTATGGTTTACATCTACTCAAAAGAGCTTACACAAGTAAACTGCTCGGTTGGTGCAAACTTTACAACCGACGGTATAGTATCGGGTGAAAAACTAAAACTTAAAGTATTGAATAAAAGCCAAATTCGTTGCAAAAACATTATATATGATGAGGTTGTTGCAAAACGAGGTTTAGGTCGTGGAGATATACTTCTTGCCGGCAAAGTTAAAAAAGCAACATACTCTATTATAGGAAATGGCGAGATTAATGCCGATAACCTTGTTGCTGATGATGTAACATGCAAGATACTTGGAAAAGGCGATATCGGGTGCCATGTTGATAAAAACATCTCAGTTTTCGGTTTAGGCAAAGGTGCTGCATATTGCAAAGGAGAGTTGAAAGTTTCAGGCGAAAATAACAAAATACGTTTGATGCCAACAAAATCAGAAGAGTAA
>JAZONU010000201.1:0-6063 GCA_045654605.1 Candidatus Caccoplasma sp.
TGTAGTTGAATTTAATGTTGAGGATGTTGTCTCTTTGATTGACGGGTCTCAAAAGGATGGTATGATAAAAAAGGATGGTATGATAAAGAAGTTAGAGAGATATTTGGATATGATACCTATACCAGGGATGAAGAACAAGGCTAAAGAGATTTTAAACAATCCCCCCAAAATGGGAATTAAATTGGGAGAGCCAATATATATATCGGAGAAAACAGTTTCTTTTAAAGATGAACCCTATTTTTATGTTACGGGCTCTTTGTCCGATGTTAGAAATTTTGAGTCTGTAGTGGCAACATTTACAAGTGTAACTCCTGAAAATTATGAAGGTATTAACTATTTTGATGCCGATAAACTATTTATTTTCTACACAAAAGATGCATTCCTGGTAACAAACAAAACGTCAGCCGAAACACCTGCATCATTAAAGAACAGAGTTGTAGCTATATTTAATCAGGAGAGCTATTTCAGTGAAACGGGAGTATATGCTCAAATGACTGCCCAACAAGGATTGGTAAGGGTAGGAGTTGATTTTGCACCATATCTTAATAGAAAAGAGTTTAAAGATAAGTTAAACGAAAAATTATCTATTTCAGGAGAGTCTATTGAAGAACTGAAGGATGCAAAAATGTCAATGGCTCTCAGTTTGTATAAGGGTGAGGTATCGTTGAAATATAATATTAAATGTAGTTCTCCTAAAATTAATGAGGAGTGCAAAAACATAGAATCGCTTATAGATATAATTGAAGAAGAATATGCTAAATATTTTGACAACAAAGAGATTGAAAATCAAAACTATAACGATATTGTCAAAGGTGAAAAGATATATGCTTCTTTAAATAAAGGCTCTTTAGCTGAGGCTATAACAGAAAAATTCAATTCTGGTAAGTATCAATCGTTGGCACTCACACTTTTTGAAGAGGTAGATTGTATAGAGTTAATCTCAACACAATCCATACTTAATGGCGAATTAAAACTTGTAATGAAAGATAAAACTAAAAATCCTATCGAACTTACAATAGAAAAGTTTATGTCAAAAGGGTTGAAATTTGTAATACATAATTAACAGATAAGGAAGAGTATAAATTAATACTCAATTAAAACAATGATAAAACTATTATTACGACACATCTCGTTATCTCAACTATTTGGGTTCTTTATCTCAAATTTAGTGGGAATGTTAATAATATTGTCGGCACTACAAATTTATGCTGATATATCACCCATGCTCAATAACGGGAATAGCTTTATGAAACCAGAGAATATGGTATTGTCCAAAAAGGTAACTACATATAATACCATATCAGGTTCGGCCCCAAGTTTTGCGGAGTATGAGTTGGATGATATAAGAAAACAACCATTTGTAAAAGAGATAT
The DNA here is from genome assembly GCA_045654605.1 of Candidatus Caccoplasma sp. Classification (GTDB taxonomy): domain Bacteria; phylum Bacteroidota; class Bacteroidia; order Bacteroidales; family G3-4614; genus Caccoplasma_A. The sequence goes on from JAZONU010000201.1 coordinate 1,374, forward strand.
CACCATTTGTTCCGGCATTATTTGATGTAAAGCTCTCGCTTGGTAGCGAACATTTGGGAATGAATATGACAACCGAAATGTTTCTTGAAGCTCTACCATCAAAATATATTGATGTGGATTTATCGAAATGGGAATATATTGAGGGTGCTCCGCTACCAATGATAATACCACGAAACTATTTAAATCTATATAATTTTGGATTTGCTGCATCGCGACAACTCCCAGCATTGAGCGAGAGCATATTGTCAGATGTACCCTTTAAATTAAGGATAAGAGGAAATAATAAACAATTGGAATTAGAAACATACGTTGTGGGTTATTCTAATGAGATAAATACGATTCTTGTTCCTCTTGAATTTATGGAATATGCAAATTCTCGTTTTGCAGCAGGAGAGGAGGCAAAGGTCTCTCGCATTGTAATGGAGGTTGAAAACCCTACTGATGAAGCTATAATAGATTTTATTAACGAAAGTGGATATGTACTTGAAGGAGATACAAGTGATACAAGTAAGGTAAAATACTTTTTAAGAGTATTAGTCTCTATTGCAATATTCATAGGCGGATTAATATCGGTATTGTCGCTTTATGTCTTATTGTTGAGTATATTTCTTCTATTACAGAAACTAACAGCACAAATAGATACACTATTGTTGTTGGGCTATAAACTACACTCAATTGCGATACCTTATTGTCTTTTGGGAGTATTCCTTAATTTGTTGAGTTTAGTGTTGGCAATATTCTCAGTCTCTTACATACAGGGAATATACACACCTCTACTTACAAAAGTATATCCTCAGTTTGAGGCAATTTCAATGTCAACAACAGTAACAATAGGAGTTGTGCTTGTTGTTGTAATATCTATAATAAACTCTGTGGCAATAACCCAAAAGGTTAAGGCTATATGGAACATTCATAAAAAGAGATAATTTAGAAATGCAAACAATAGTATTAGATAAAGTATTACCCGAGATTTTTCAAGAAAAGGGGATTCTGAATAAGAGTCAAATTTGGACAGAGAGGGTGGAGATACAACGAGGCAATGCCTATCTTGTTGAGGCTGCTTCGGGAACTGGTAAGTCAACGCTATTAAGTTATCTTTTAGGATATCGCGATGATTACTCTGGAGAGATAACTTTTGATTCTGTTTCAACAAAATCATTCACAAAAGGAGATTGGACGAATATCCGTCAGAGAGAGATTTCTGTATTATATCAAGATTTAAAACTTTTTTTAGAGTTGACGGCTTGGGAAAATGTTCAAATTAAGAATAAGTTAACAAAATATACCTCTGCTAAAAAAATAAAAGAGCAATTTGAACAGTTGGGTATTGCAGATAAGTTAAATGTTAAGGCCGCTAAATTGAGTTTCGGACAACAGCAACGCGTTGCCTTAATAAGAGCATTATCGCAACCATTCGATTTTATACTATTAGATGAACCAATATCTCACCTTGATGATGATAATGCAAAGGTTATGGCAAATATGATTATGCAACGATTAAAAGAGTGTGGGGCTGGAGCTATTGTAACTTCCATAGGACAAACTCTGCCTATTGACTACGATACGTTATTAAAACTATAATCGTTTGATTATAGATATATTAAATAAAACAAATCCCTCGAGTATTCGAGGGATTTGTTTTATTATTACATAATTTTTATTGAGAAATCTTAAAGAAATAGGTAATAGTCCCTTTTTGGTTGTTGCTATTTTTTATAGCTTCAAATTTAGCTTTTTTGGCAGCATTAATAGCACTATTCCTCAAATCATAATTAGTCCTTATACTTGCGCTGCTTTCTGATGAATTTATGCTTGCGTCAACAACGTCACCTTTTGGATTAACTATGATATCTACAACAAGTTTTCCCTCGTCATTGCTATTGTCGTATTGAGGATGTGGTAAACTCTCTCCGTTTGCAAGACCTCTACCACTACCAAGTTCAAAACTTCCATAACCAGTATTACCGCTTAAAGCACCCTCATTAGAGTTGCCATTTGGAGAACCTTTGCTCTCTGAACTGCTTTGGCTATTTAATGCCGCAAAAGCGTTACTAACCGTTGAACTTGTCTCTTTAATTATAGCCTCTTGTTCCTCTTTCTCTTTGCGTTTTTTCTCCTCCTCCTCTTTTGCTTTACGTTCTTCCTCTTCACGTTTTTTCTCCTCTTCGGCGGCAATAGTTGCCTCATCGCTATCTTGGATTATCTCTTCGGTTGAGGGAGAAACAGTGGGAGGAGTGTACTTTGGAGTCTCTTCATTCACAGTCTCGAACGTAGGCTCTCCATATGCCACCAATATACCGCCACCTTCATCAAGCTTTTCTTCTGAGGGAGAGTATATTTTTGTAAAAAAGAGGATAAGTATTATGACAACGTGAAAAATCAAGCTGCCAACAATACCTAAAATATTATCTTTTTTATTGGGGTTGTTCATTTATAAATAAAGTTCAAAACTATTGCAAAACTACTTTTTAACCGCTGTAGTAGCCAAAACCATTTTAACACCTTTCTCTGCACCAATGGCAAGAACATTTACAACCTCGCCATACTCAATATCCTTATCAGCATTTATCGAAACAAATACCTCGCCTCTTTCGCGTACAAGATCCTCTAACATACTACCCAATTGATCGGGAGATATTACAACTTCAGAACTATTCTCTTTTGCGAACGAATAGACTTTATCTTTGTTGATAGTTATACGTGCCGCAGGGATATTTGAAATCTGATTTTTGCTTTGTGGAAGGTTTACCTTCAAGGCATTAGGAAATACCATTGTAGAGGTAACCATAAAAAATATAAGCAACAAGAATATGACGTCTGTCATTGACGCCATACTGAACGATGCGTTAATATTATGTCTGCGTTTAAAAGCCATACTCTATTTCTCTGCAGGTTCATTTATAAGGTCCATAAACTCCATGGTTTTTGACTCTAAGTTTCTAACCATACCATCAATTTTGGCAACGAGGTAGTTGTATGCAAATAGAGCAATAATACCAACAACCAAACCTGCAACAGTTGTTACAAGAGCCTCATATATACCACCCGAAAGTGTTGAAATGTTTGCTCCGGCACCAGATTCTGCCATATTAAAGAATGCAGTAACCATACCTGTTACAGTTCCAAGGAATCCAATCATTGGAGCTCCTGCTGCTGTTGTAGCTAATATGGTAAGATTTTTCTCCAATTTTGCAATTTCAATATTACCAGTGTTCTCAATAGCAACAAGAACATCACTCATTGGACGGCCTAAACGAGAGATACCCTTCTCTATTAGACGAGCATACGGAGTATCGGTTTTTTTGCAAAGATTACGAGCCGATTTGATATCTCCTTCATGAATATAGTCTTTAATTCGAGCCATAAATGTATTATCCTCTTTTGAAGCTTTGCGGATAGCACTCCAGCGTTCAAAGAATACATATATCGCCAATATCGATAACAATAGAAGAGGTATCATAATAATACCACCCTTCATTGTTAAATCAAAAAGATCTAACTCTTTTGCACTGTCTGTGGCAGCTCCTGCTACAGGGTTCATTGCTGCATCTGCTAAAATTGTTGTTAAAATATTCATAAATCAAAAATTATATTTACCTGTTTTATATTTATTCTATTTTCAATAAGATATCACAAAATTAAGACATTAATATTTGTGGTAGGTTTAATTCTTAATAAAATTTATTTTATTTTTTCAGTTGGGCTTTGTATTGCTTAATTGTCTCTTCTAATCCCAAATATAGAGCATCGCAAATCAAAGCATGTCCTATAGATACCTCTTTAAGCCATGGAATATTTTCGGCAAAATAAGCCAGATTTTCAAGGCTTAAATCGTGTCCGGCATTTAGACCCAATCCAAGAGAACGAGCCTTTTTAGCAGCAACAATAAACGGAGCAATAGCCTCTTCTCTGTTTTTGCTATAGTTTGCAGCGTAAGGTTCGGTATAAAGTTCAACTCTGTCGGCATCACATTTTGCTGCCCACTCAATCATCTCCTCGTCTGCATCAACAAAGATAGATGTTCTTATCCCCGCATTTTTGAATTTGGCTACAATCTCTGAAAGAAACTCAAAATTCTCTTTTGTGTTCCATCCAGCGTTTGAAGTTATAGCATCAGGGCTATCAGGAACAAGAGTTACTTGTGCCGGACGCACCTGCAAAACCTTCTCTATAAATTTAGGACAGGGGTTACCTTCGATATTAAACTCTGTTTTTAGAGCAGGAGCCAAAACATCGAGGTCGGCATATCTGATATGCCTTTCGTCCGGACGAGGGTGGACGGTTATGCCGTCAGCACCAAACATCTCGCAGTCGAGTGCAGTTTTTAATATATTGGGGCGATTACCACCTCGAGCATTTCTAATAGTGTCAACCTTATTTATGATTACACTTAATTTAATCATAGTAAGTTAACTTTTTGTTAATCTGTCGTGCTATTATTTGTAGAAACAGCACAATTGTTTATCAATTAAAATTATTTTGATAACTTTGCACAAAGTTACTACTTTTTATTCGTATATTAAAATAATGAAAATAGCTCTTTACGGCAATATATATCAAAAGTCTAAAAGTGAGCAAGTTGCTCTATTTTTTAAAGCTCTACAAAAGTATGATATTCAGCTTTTTGTAGAGCAGAATTATTATGACTTTTTGCAGCAACAATCTATCGAAACTATTTTGGCAACACCCT
>JAZONU010000202.1:0-2323 GCA_045654605.1 Candidatus Caccoplasma sp.
ATTTAAAGCATCAATAATGGTGTCAGCAGCATTATCTCCCTGCATAAGAGCCTTAAAAAGGATTGGGTAAAAGACGTATCCATTTAAATTCTTTTTAAGTTGGTCGCAAAAATCGCCATATCCGGCAGCGGTTGCAGATGATATAACTGCCACTCTTTGAGGTGTTGCCGATAGATTAAGACTCTTATTGTCGTCAATCACACCCTCTTCTGTCAGACGATTAAGAATTTGAGTCCTGTGCATAGCCATATCGCCAATAGTATAAGCAGGGTCAATATCCCAAACAGTAAGCGAATAGTGATAAAGGGGATCGAATGAGACCTTTACCGTTACTAAAATCTTTATTCCGGCTTTAAGAGAAATACCTGTTGAATATTCAAAGAAAGGACGCAATTTGCGATATGTAGCAGCCCAAATATTGGCTCGAGCCTTTGCTACGGTATTGCCATTATCATCTTTTTCGATAAGCTCCATATAGCAGTGTCCCGAGCTGTTTTCTCGCAACTCGCTAATCTCCGCAGCTACCCTGTATTGTTTTTGGAATGTATTACCAACAACAATACTTAACATATTATTTAGTTCGTATAGAGTAATATTATCTGCCATTAATTTTAATAACTAAAAACTCTCTTTAATTGCAATAGAGCCTGTAATTGCAGGAGCAGCAAACGAGGTTCCATAAGCACACATAATCTTTCCACTACCATCTATTATCGGGACATCCGATGCAAGAGCCCTTGCTTCGGGTGCAATATATTTCCCATTCACAAACTCTTTTGATGAGAAATCAATCAATCTCCCTTTTCTGTCAATTCCGCCTACAGCTATAACCCCTTTTGTGTTTGCGGGGTTTGTAAATCCCTCATTGCCTTTGTTCCCGCAACTTGTTACAACAGTAATCCCTTTGTTTGTTGCAATCTCTGCTGCAAGACAAGATACCGATATAATATTCTCAAATTGCTCGTAGCCTAAAGAGGAGGTTATAATGTCAACCCCAAGGCTATCTGCAATTTCTACACCTCTTACCCAAAAATCCTCTTCGTATGCAACCTCCTTTTTTATATTTTCGGTGCGTATAAGAGCATAGTTGCTTTGTGGAGCAATGCCAACAAACTCACCCTCTTTGTTTGCCAACATAACCGATAGTACTGCTGTGCCGTGTTCATCCTCTCTGTAAATATTGCCATTCGGATTTACCACATCACAGCTAAATTTGATACGTTCCTTATCAAACCATTGAGAAAGAGTGTCAACACCCCCAAATCCGTCGTCCAAAATAGCGATATAGGCACCTTTGCCCCAACACCCCTTTTTATGTAGTTGAGTAGCCTTTACACTCTTTATAATTGGATAAGCAACACCATATAAAGGGTGGCTTTTTGTATCGCTTAAACTCGAAAAGGTTGATTTAAAATCATTCTCTTCAGTAATCGCCGGAGACAAAATCTCAATGTTTTCTACAAAAGGAAGATTCTTAATGCTTGTAATTTTTGAAGCACTACACTCAACAACCAGAGTGTTTAGCCACTTTGAATGGCAAACCATTCGTTTAGCAATAGTCATAATCTCCTCCTTGTATTGTTCTGAAATAGGAAGATCTCTTTGAGAAAAATTTACCATTTCCCTTTTGTGTCTCTTGATACACCTCTCCGAAAGAAACTCTTCGGGGTGAAGTGTTGAATATTGACACCCCTCTTTATCCGAGAGCCACACTCTTACAATAAGTTGTTCTTCGGCATAAAGGGTGAACACCAAAAGTGAAAAAAGAAGTGATATAAAAAAACGTATCATATAATCTCATGTTCAGAAAGGGGAGCCTCAATAAAACCTCCACCTACAAGACGATTGCCAATATAGAATACTGCCGATTGTCCAGGAGCAACAGCCGAAGCTGGGCTATTTAATATAACTTTAATTCCTTTCTCATCACTCTCAATGCGTTTAACACCATAAGGAGTACCGCGATATCTTATGCGTACTACCAAGTCAGACGATGAAAGCAGACTATCATCAACAAATTTACAGTTGCTTAAACGTATTCCATTACATAAAAGGTCCTCTTCAAATCCAAGCTTAACGGTATTTTTTAAAGGGTTAATCTTAGTAACGTAAGCAGGACGCCCCAATGCAATTTCAAGACCTTTGCGTTGACCTATGGTATAAAATGGAAAACCTTTATGTTGACCTAAACGCTTTCCTAAATTATCTACAAAGAAGCCTCCGGCATAGCGTTCGTCTATACCCTCTACATTTTCTCGCAGGAAAGTGCGGTAGTCCTTCTCTATAAAGCAAATCTCCATGCTCTCGCTCTTGTCGGCACTCT
>JAZONU010000203.1:0-6478 GCA_045654605.1 Candidatus Caccoplasma sp.
AAAGTTTATCAAACTCCCTCTCCGACAATAATTTATCTATACAATCAGAAATTTTTGTTGTATATATTATATTGTTTATCATATTCTTATAATATCCTTTTTATTTCATTTGCAAATGACTCAAGATTGGGATATACAATATCTGCTCCTGCACTATATAGCTCCTCTTCGGTTAATGGACCCGTATTTACCGCAATTGTGAACACCCCTGCTGCCGATGCTGCTTCTATGCCCAAAGGTGCATTCTCCAACACTATTGCCTCATCTGGTTTCACTCCCGCCTTTTTTAATCCCATAAGATATGGCTCGGGGTGAGGCTTACCCTTTGTTACATCGTATGCAGTTACCATTCTCTCTGGTGTAAATATTTCGGGATAATCTTGCGAAAGTTTTTGCAATAGAGATTTTTGCCCTGAGCCTGTTACCAATACAATGGTTTTACCCGACTCTTTTATCATCTGAAGTGCTGATTGAGCTCCCTCCATAGGCAAAGCCTCACCACACTCCACAAAGAACTGTGATTTAGCTGAATATATACGTTGAACCTCCTCCTCTGTTGCTTCTCTCGCTTTAAACTTATTGAAATAGATATTTATTGTTCCCTTTCCTGTTCTACCTTCGTGAGCATAAAACTCTTTCGCATCACACTCAACACCCTCATTACTCATTGCCTTCGCCCATGCCTTTGCGTGAAAAGGCATTGAATTATATAGTACTCCGTCCATATCTGAAAGGAGAGCTTTAAATTCAAGGGGAATTCCGTTACGTTTATTATATCTCTCAATAGCCTCTAAAATATCCATATCACCTCTTTGTGAATTACAAAATTAGTAAACTTTTTCGTACCTTTGGGGATTAACATCGAAGATATTTTACACTCGCTGTGAAAAATATCGAAGCAAGCTTCATATTTCTCGCTCATTTATTCATATCTTTGTTATTGGTTGTAGAATTTCTATTAATGAGATACTTTGCTGACGTAATATTACCTTTACCTCTGGGAAAATATTTTACATACTCTATTCCAGAGGAGATATTCCCTATCATAAAGACAGGGAGCAGAGTTATTGTGCAGTTTGGTGCAAAGAAATTTTACACTGCTGTTGTAAGAAATATCCATTGTAACACTCCCGAGTATGAGACAAAGGATATTTTTGAGGTGTTAGATTCTCGTCCAATTATTCGCCCGAGGCAGTTAGAGTTTTGGGAATGGATAGCCAACTACTATATGTGTAGCGTTGGTGATGTATATAAGGCAGCTCTCCCCTCTGGATTAAAGCCTGAAAGCGAAACTACAATACTACTCAATAGCGAATATCTACCTGAAGAAATTCCCGACCTTACTGCAAAAGAGAAGTTAATTGTGAATTTTCTCACAAAAGAGCAAGAGGCTTCAATTGCTGTACTTGAAAAAAACGGAATAAAAGGAGTTATGAGCTCTGTAAAATCACTACTCGAACGCAATATTGTCGTTATTAAAGAGGAGTTACGTCGCAGATATCAGCCCAAGACACAACTATGTATCAGACTTTCGTTTGAACGGGGCAACGAAGATAAGATAAGGGAGTGCTTTGACGAGTTGAAAAGAGCAAAACTTCAACTAAAACTCTTTGTAACATTCTTAGAGATGTCGGGATTTAACCGCTCAGGCAATGAACTTGTGGTGAGCCGAAAGGAGTTGTTAGAGCGAGCAGATGTCAGTGGTTCTGTTCTATTGGCAATGATAGACAGAGGTATCTTTGTTCAATATAAACAAGAGATTAATCGTTTTGAAGGTAGGGAGTGTAGAGTTGAAAAGGCTCACGAACTTAACCCTGCTCAAAAGAGAGCTTACAATGAGATTATAGATTCTTTCTGCAACAAGGGTATTACTCTATTGCATGGTGTTACATCAAGCGGAAAAACAGAGATATACATTCATCTTATAAAACATGCCATTGAAGAGGGAAAACAGGTTCTGTTCTTGGTCCCAGAGATTGCTCTTACAACTCAACTTGCAAATCGTCTTGCGAGAGTTTTTGGTAATAAGTTAGGAGTATATCACTCAAAATTTAACGATAACGAAAGGGTTGACATTTGGAACTCTTTACTTAAAGACGATGGTATTCAAGTGGTATTAGGAGTACGTTCGTCAGTGTTCCTTCCCTTTAAAAATTTGGGGTTGATTATTGTTGACGAAGAACACGAAACAAGTTATAAACAACAAGAACCTGCTCCAAGATATAATGCACGAAATGCTGCTATGGTTCTCGCAGCATCTTTTGGTGCAAAAACACTATTGGGAAGTGCAACCCCTTCAATTGAGAGTTACTTTAATGCAAAAACCGATAAGTATGGATTGGTTGAGTTGCTTACACGTCATGGAGATATTATGCTTCCCAAAATTGAAATTGCAGACACTCGCGAACTGCGTCGTAAAAAGATTATGACAAAGGGCGATATCTCTCCTCAACTTGCCAAAGCTTCTAAAAAGGTTTTGGATATGGGAGGACAAGTTATTCTCTTCAGAAACAGACGAGGTTTTGCACCTATTGTAGAGTGTCAAACTTGCGGATGGACTCCCAAATGTAAACACTGCGATGTATCAATGACATACCATAAATACCTCAATCAACTCACATGCCACTACTGCGGATACACCTACGAAATCCCAACAAAATGTCCTGCATGCGGTTACCCCACAATTGAGATAAAAGGTTTTGGTACTGAACAAATTGAGGAGGAGGCAACAAGCAACTTCGAGAACTACCCTGTTGCTCGAATGGATTTAGATACGACACGTAGCAGAAAGGCATACGAAGAGATTATTTCGGACTTTGAAGAGGGCAAAACCAAAGTTCTTATCGGAACTCAGATGATAACTAAAGGATTAGATTTTGATCGTGTTGGAGTGGTTGGCATTTTAGGTGGCGACACACTTTTGAATATGCCCGATTTCAGAGCTCACGAAAGAGCTTTTCAGATGATGGAGCAAGTTGCAGGAAGAGCTGGAAGAAAAGGGAAACAGGGACATGTTATAGTACAAACCTCTCAAGCCGATCACCCTGTTATTACACAGCTCCTCAATCACGATTATAAAAGAATGTTCAACTCCCAGCTTGTTGAACGACAAGAATTTAATTACCCTCCATATACAAGACTTATTTATATATATATCAAAGGTCGTAACGAAGAGTGTGTACAACGTGCAGCAAAATGGTATGCCGATTTGTTAAGACAATCGTTTGGCTCAAGAGTTTTAGGTCCAGATAGACCAATAGTAGGCAGAATACAATCAATGTATATACGAAAAATAGTTCTCAAATTTGAAAACAACTCCTCTCCCCAAAAGGTAAGGGAAATAATATCAACAGCCGAAGAAAACTTTTATGCACAAAACGGATTTAAAAACCTTATTCTCTATTATGATGCTGACCCTATGTAATATAGGGTGGCAAATATAAAATATAGGTGATTACATTTTTTCGTAAAAATTTTTATTTGCGAATGTTATTAATTGCGTTTTATCTTGTAACTTTGTAGAGGTTTAAACTTAAAGAGTATTAACACTAAAATAAAGAATAATAATTATGTCTAAAGTAACAGTTATCGGCGCCGGTATGGTGGGCGCAACTTGTGCAAACGTATTGGCTGCTCGCGAAGTAGCAAGCGAAGTTGTATTGATCGATATTAAAGAGGGTCTTTCAGAGGGTAAAATGCTTGATATGTACCAAGCATCAGTTACTACTGAATTCAAAACTAAACTTACTGGTTGTACAAACGACTATGAGAAAACAGCTAACTCAGATGTTGTTGTTGTAACTTCAGGTATTCCTCGTAAACCAGGTATGACTCGTGAGGAGTTGATTGGAACAAACGCAAACATTGTAAAAAGCGTAGTTTCTCAAGCATTGGCACAATCTCCAAATGCTATATTCATCATTGTGTCTAACCCAATGGATACTATGGCTTACTTGACTTTGAAATCAACAGGCCTTCCTAAAAACCGTGTAATTGGTATGGGTGGAGCATTGGACTCTTCACGTTTCCGTTGCTATTTAGCTAAAGCTACTAACACTAACATCCACGATGTTGACGGTATGGTAATTGGTGGACATGGTGATACAACTATGATTCCTTTGACTTCAAAAGCAACAATCAAAGGTGTTCCAGTTTCTCAATTCCTTTCAGCTGAAGAGTTAGAGAAAGTTGCTGCTGACACAATGGTTGGTGGTGCTACATTGACAGGTCTTCTTGGAACTTCAGCTTGGTATGCTCCAGGTGCTGCTGCAGCATCAGTTGTTGAGGCTATTTTAGGCGACCAAAAACGTATCATTCCTTGCGGATGCTATCTTGAAGGAGAGTACGGACAAGAGGATATCATGATTGGTGTTCCTGTAGTTATCGGTCGCGATGGTATCGAGAAAATCGTTGAGATTGAACTTACTGAAGATGAGAAAGCTAAATTTGAAGCTTCTGCTGACGCAGTTCGTAAAGTTAACCAAATCCTTACAGAGACAGGAGCTATCTAATAACAGAGTTTTAGATAGTCTAAATAAAAGCAGAACGGCAACTCAAACGAGTTGCCGTTTTTGTTATATCAATAAATAAAATGGGAGATTTCAAAGAGAAGTCAACCTCCCATCTATAATAAGATACTTAAAATCTATGGCAAGGTAAATTTTAATCGAGCCTCCCAATTATATTTTATTGGCACAACACTATTAGGTCGGTACTCCAACCAATAATCTTGCATAATAGTTATAGAATTACTTCCCTTTTGAGCCTTATGTCTTAACCCTTTACCTCCGTTTGCATCAGGATTAGAGCTGTAAGGACCTGCATAAATGTAATATTCTCCAGTAGAGGGATTATATGTATATTCTATAGTGCATGTTTTACCATCGATGTATTGTGCATAACTGTCGTAGCTAAGTCCGGGTCCTATAACATCGACTGTTGCAGAAACCTTTCCTGTAATAATTTGAGTTGAACTTCCTCCTGTTCCGCTTCCTGAACTTCCTCCTGAACTACCTTGGTAAGCATCCTGTTCAATTGTTATTATTGCAGTACCACTCACTTGTTTATTATAGTAATATGAATATTCTATCTCTATCTGTTGTGTTCGAGAATATGACGAGAAATTTGGGTCAACTACAATATTATACCTATTCCAAGCTCCCATATCCCAAACAAGTGAGGTAAAACCATTAGAGTTTAACAACCTTGCCGAGAAATTACCAATATCTCCACTATATGTAAATGTACCACCTGATAATTTAGTAAGCACAGCCTCAATATCAATATAATACGATCCTCCGCTATTAGAGCATTTATATCTGTTTGCTGATTGATATGTTAGGTTTGTATTCTTTACTTGAGGTAGTGCAGAGGTAAACATATAAACATCTCCTGATTGAGGTAGAAGATTTTCGCCTCCAGGCTTATACATACAATAATTATAATACGAGAAGAGCTCGCCTTGATCTTCATCTCCAGCTTCACGTATAACCATTGTATTCTCTGTCAATTCCACCAATGTTAATTCATCTGAAGTCTCTTCTTCGTCAAAATTACCGTCCTCATCGTAAAAAACAAAATTGATTGTTACATTTTTACCTTCTACGAATATAGTTCCGCCAAATTGAGAATACTCGTTGTCTCCCTCATACCATCTTCCTGATATTGAATTATCGCTATTAATAGTTATAGATTCAAGGTACTCATCGTCATCGATAGGAGCCTTACCTTTCCACTCTCCGTAAATATTGTTTGGAGATATTGCATTAGGGGGCGTTATATCAGAAGTTCTTGAAAATGAGATTTGAAATTCATCTTGTTCGATTTTTAGTAGTGACGATGATAATTGAAGAATGGTTATATTGTCCCATGTTTCGGTCTCTTCATCCTCGTCAGAAAAGTTTGCAACAATTATCAGATTATTATCTGAAATATATGCTCTTCCTGTAAAGTGAGAATATTCATCTAATCCATAATCATCTATTCCTTCGTACCAATAGCCTTCAATTGTTAGATCTCTATTTACGTATATTGAGTAGAGATAATCAACAAAGAAATCAGATTTAGACAACTCTGAAATCCAACCCCCATAGACATTGTTTATATCTATTGAATTAGGATCATCTGTACCTTCTTCAATTCCAGGACCTGCTGGATTAAAAGGAGAATCACTATCTCCATCTCCACACGAAGTCATAAGCAACAATGAGAGTAATGCCACTAAACAAAACTTAAATCTTTTCATATTAAACTGTTTTTAACTCTATCAAATGTTATTTCACAAAAATATAATTATTCCACCACTTTAGATATTAAATTATCTAATATTTTATTAAATTATACTAATTAAGAGAGTAAATATATTTTACTCTCTTAATGAATATGGAATAAAAAATAGCAGAGCATACAAGTATGCTCTGCTATTTTACAAAAGGTATATTAAGTTTAGAAACTTCTAAATCCCATAATTTTACGTACT